>DATGJU010000291.1:0-2221 GCA_035295045.1 Chthonomonadaceae bacterium | reverse complement strand
TTCTGCTGCAGGCGAGCCGGCTGGGCGGCGCGGCCGGCCGCGGCCGATGGGCGCTCTACGGCAGCGCTGGCTACATTCTCGCCGTCACCGCGCTCTGGGCGCACAATCCGTTCGACAATCCTCACGCCGCCACTCCCGACTTCTTCACGCCGATCGCGGGCGTGCTGCTGGCCGCCGGCCTGTTCGCCGCCGCCCGGTTTGC
Organism: Chthonomonadaceae bacterium; assembly: GCA_035295045.1. Classification (GTDB taxonomy): domain Bacteria; phylum Armatimonadota; class Chthonomonadetes; order Chthonomonadales; family Chthonomonadaceae; genus DATGJU01. Next base: position 2,019 of record DATGJU010000291.1, on the reverse strand, counting down.
GCCGCCGAACTGGACGGAGTTCGTGGCGAGCTTTCTCGCGGTCCAGTGCGGCCTGAACGCGCTCGGCGACCTGCGAACGCTGCTCTACATCACCTCCGGAGGCTTTGGCGACAACGATGCGCTTTTCATGGCGCAGCACTACTTCGTTCCAGCGGTCGTCTGGGCGCTGATCTGGGCGGCCATCTCGCTGACCGTGATCGGAGTCTCACTCTGGAGCTACCTGCGGGCGCCAAGGAATCAGGCGGTTATCGGCGGTTCGATGTGAGCCGACGGGTCGCAGGTATTCGGTGTCCGGGCGCTCCGTGGGCTGAGCGCCAGCGGGAGCGCCGAGCGTGAAACCGCTGGAGGAATCGCCTCGGCCGAATGAGGCGGGCGCCTGCGAGCACTGCGGCGCGCTCGTGTTCGGCGATAGCGTGCGGTGCGCGCAATGCGAGAAGTTTCCCGTCAAACTGCACCAATGTCCCCGCTGCAAATCCATCGCCTCCGCAGACGAGACGCGCTGCTGGAAATGCCGCCGGCCATTCGAGCCTGGCGGCGACTACCTCTGACCTCGACGCCTCGCCGCCGGTCTCGCAGCTGGACTCGCGGCAGGGTCCGGACGACGTGGCGCGCCGCCGTCACCGCCACTCGCGGTGGCTCCTCATTGCAATTCATCCTACGTGTGAACAATGTCACAGGCAGCCGGCGGTTTGTCGCCTATAATGCGTGGATACGCACGGCGTTTTGCCCGCCGCGGTGAAGCCTCACCTTGCGCGCATCGTGCAGAATGCGCGTCCTGCGATGCCGCAACTGCCGTCTGAGGAGGACTCCGGATGAAGCTCCAGTTACTTGGCACCGCGTCTGCCGAGGGCATGCCCGGACTGTTCTGCCGCTGCAATACGTGCGAGCGCGCCCGGATTGCAGGGGGCCGCAATATTCGGACACGCGCGTCCGCGCTTATCGACGATCGCCTCAAGATCGACTTTCCGCCGGACATCTTCATGCAGGCGCAGCAACACCGGCTCGACCTTGCACGGATCGAGGCCGTGCTCTTCACGCACGGCCACGACGACCACTTCAGTCCGGCCGAGCTCCAATATCGAGGCCGCTACTTCGTCGAGCCAGCCATCACGCGGCCGCTAAGCCTGTTCGGTCCGCCGGATGTGATCGAGGCGCTCCGATGCGCGCTCGACCCGGAGCTCGTTGCGTACACGCTCACAACGGTAATGGCAGATCGGCCGGCGCCCGTGCTGGATTACTACCTGTTCCCGTTCGTGGCTAACCACGACGATAGCCGGATCTGTTTCAACTATATGCTGACGGGGCCGGATGGACGTAAGCTGCTCTACGCCAGCGACACGGGCTGGTATCCGGAAGCGACCTGGGGGATTCTGGAGCGGATGCGGTTCGACGGCGCTCTGGTGGAGTGTACCAAGCGCGACGAGGGAGGCTACGCGGGGCACATGTCGATTCCGGAGGTGATTCGAATGCGGCAGCGGCTGGCGGACACCGGGGCGCTGCCTGCGGGCGCGCCGATGGTGGCGACGCACTTCTGCCACCATATGGGCATGCTTCACGAAGAGCTGCGGTCCGCGCTGGAGCCGCACGGCATCACGGCAGGGTATGACGGCCTGACGCTGGAGATCGGCAGACTGTAGCCCCAGCGCGCACGCCACTCCGCGATCCGCCGAGCCTGCCCAGGTGGCGAGAGCGCTCCGCGACTAGCCGCAATGCCGCCGGTTGTCCCGCGCCACGCGACGCCAGGCGATCACGAATCCAGGCGGCGTTCGCGTGATGGCCCATGCTGGCCACGGATCCGCGTCATCGGTGGCCTATCTCTTGCCGTCGCGAGCCCGCGACCTATACGGGCCTGGGAGACTGGCGCGGCTACGCGGTCTGCGGCTCCACTTCGCCGCGCCAAGCGGGATCGGGTAACCCTCGTGGTTGCGCACGATCTCCGCCACCTCCGCCATGTCGACCGAGCCGGGGGCAGCCACCGTCGTCACGAGAGACCTTGCCCGTGCAAGCATGTCGCCGCCC
>DATGJU010000290.1:0-6573 GCA_035295045.1 Chthonomonadaceae bacterium | reverse complement strand
CGGGACGCCCGCGGAGACACACGTCAGTGCGGCGGCGGCAACGCAGGACAGAATATAGCGTTTGCGATTCGACACGGTCCAATCTCCTGAAAACGGAAGTCAGCGGTGCGCTCCGGAAGTGGGACCGAGGCGCCCATGCCTCCTGTCCGTTTCGCGCCCGAAAAGTCGGGTCGGGCGCGAAACGGTCAGGATGCGGGCGCTCCGGCAAGGCGGGACCGCGCTAGTGGCAGCTCGACGCGGAGAGCGGGCTCGGGTTCGGCGTCGGAATCCAGGTGTCGCCCCAGAGCCAGTTGTTGGGGTTGAACGTCTGCTCGATCCGGAACCAATTCGCGTGGCCGTCATAGAAGGAGTAGTTCGCGCCGCTGAGGTGCCGGTCGAACTTGACGCGGACGATCTCGGGATTGTCGTTGCTGTTGGAAGGCACGAGGCCCTGCAGCACGTCATTCAGCGTGGCTTTGCGATAGGTGTCGCCAGGACAGATCTGGCCGCTGCCGCTGCCGGTGCCGTGCGACGTGCTGGTCGCTATAAACGGAGTCGTGCCTTTCCACTGACCGATCAGCGTAATCGCGGGATCGTTCATGGTGTTCCGCCGCTCGGCGAGCACTATGAAACTGGACGCGCTGGTAAACGCGGCATCGCTTTGCGGCAGCCAGTCGTGCGCCGGCATGGCGTTGTAGTTGTTGATGTAGGAGAACAGCGGAGCCTGCGCGTCGCACAGCGTCACGCCGACGGTATCGTTCGGCCCGCAGAGCGGATTGAGCGGCTTCACGGGTGTCGGATCCGACGGACAGACGAATATCTGCACGTTCTTGACGTAGGGCTGCACGAGATAGGACCAGTGCACCTTCGCCTTGAATTTGCCAAGCTCCCACGAGGTCTGCATCAGCGTACCATCGTAGTCCTGAGAGTACATGTTGAGCCCGAGGCCGAGCTGCTTCATGTTGGAAAGACAGCTTGTCTGACGGGCCTTCTCTCGGGCCTGCGCGAATACGGGGAAAAGAATCGCTGCAAGAATGGCGATTATAGCGATTACCACCAACAGTTCGATCAGCGTAAACGCTTTACGCGACGGCATCTCCATGACCTCCATAGTGCCCGGCGGCCAGCGCTCGCGCGCGGCTCCGGTGCACGGCGACTGGCACAATATGGTTGAGCGGCTCAATGCATCAAAGGAGATTATGAGGTGCCAATGTTAAGTGATTATGAAGGATAGATTATCATTGTGTTAATTCTCGCAGCGGTTGGTCGTCCGCCAGCATGTAGGCGATACCTTCCAACGCGGCCGGCACGTTCAGCTCCAGGACGCAAGGCAGCGGCGCGAACAGCGGATGCGCGAGCAGGCGGCGCAGCCCCGCGCCGATCGTGCCCTGGCCGGGGATCGCGTGGCGGTCGCGGCGGCTGCCGCAGGGCTCGCGGGCGTCGTTCAGGTGAAGCGCCGTCAGGAACGGCGTAAGCCCGGCCGCCTCGATCTCGTCCGCGAGGCGGTCCGGGGCTTCCGGGGCCGCCATGTCGAATCCGGACACGTGCAGGTGGCAGGTGTCGAGCACCACACCCAGGCGAGAGCAGTCTGCGCCGGTGGCGCGCACAACGCGGCCGATCTCATCGACGGTCTGGCCAAGCTCCGTTCCCTCCGCGCCGTTCTCCAGCAGGACGCGGGCGCCCGCGTGGAGCTGCGAGACGACGCTGTTGAGCTTATAGGCGACGGCGTTGAGCGCCGCGTCGCGGTCGGCGTGCCCCTTCTGGTATCCGACGTGGAAGCATACGCCCGCCAATCCGAGCGCCTGCGCCAGGTTGGCGTCCGCCACGAGTGCGCCTGCCGAGCCGTTGCGCAGCTTCGGGTCCGGCGAGGCGAGATTGGTGATGAGCGACGCGTGGACGATGCCCCAGAGGCCCCCGGCTGCCGCCGTGTGATAAGCGTGCTGGTCCGCCTCGTCCGGTATGCCGAGCTTTGCCAGGCGCATCGGGTCGCGCAGCGTCGTCTGGAAGTGCGTGAGGCCGTGCTCCCCCAGTGCCGCCGGGATCCCGGCGAGCGGCGGGTCGATGTGCAGTCCGAACTGTGATGCCATTGTTGCTCCTGCCTAGCTCGCTTGCCCCGTGGCCGCTGGCTGCCTTCGTCGCGGCGCTAGCCGATCGATCCGTGCAGCGACGCGGAATCGTTCCCCTCGGACGTTCCGGAGCAGCCCTCCTCGCCGTGCTGCGTCACGTCCAGTCCGATCTCCTCTTCGTCTTGGGAAACTCGGAGGCCTATCGTGACTTTGAGCAGGCCGCCGATCACGAGCGTCCCGACGACGGCCAGGGCGATGGCAATGCCGACGCCCGCGGCCTGCCTGGCAAGCAGTCCGAAGCCCCCACCGGCGCGGCTGAGATGAGCATCCATGCGGTATCGCCGGTATCGATCCTGGATGGGGCCGGCGCCTGCGTGACCGGGGGCTGCGCCCAGGCGGCCGCAGCCGCCGCGATCACGATGCGGCGTCTCGCGAGCGCAAAAGGAGCGGGCGGGCGGCGCAGCATCGCGCCGTCCAGGCCGGACATCCATCGTTGGTCTATCCTCTGGAAACCAGTGTCGAGTCGGAGTAATGCGTCCGCCATCGAAGCCGGCGCGGATTCTTGCACGGGGCTCTATTATGACATATTGCGTGGCCGCTGCCCCGCCCTCCGCCGCCTGGAGTGGCACGAGCGTGATGGGCACGGAGGCCCGGCCGGGGAGTGTAGGAGTGCCGCTGACCACGGTAGCGCGGGCGTCCCCGCCCACGGAGCGGCCCGGCGCCGCGGTCACGGAAGCCCGCACTACCAAGGGCCGAGCGGCGCGCGCGGAGGCCCGCGTTACGAACGGGCGAGCGGTGGGCGCGGACTTTCGCGCTACCTGGGACCGGCGCGCCGGGCGCGGGGGCCGTGCTATCGAGGGCCGAGTCCTGAACAGGCCAGTTGGCGCCGGGGATCCGACGGGCGTGCCGAAACAGAATGCCCCTTCCCGGATGGGAAGGGGCTGGACGGATCGGGGATGGGCGTCCGCTAGCGCGCAGATGCCACGTGCGTCTGGCCGTGGGGCCGGGCCGCGAACATGAGCGCCATGGCGGACCAGCAGGTCGCGCTGTAGGAGATGTACTGCGACTCGCCGTGCGGGAAGCCGGTGTCGAAGTAGTTGTTCGCAAAGACGGCGCGCTTATTGACGAACCAGGAGCCGTCCTCGTCCTGCGCGTTCAGCAGGAAGGTCACGCCGCGCTTATAGGCCGCGTCCGTGGCGGGCGCGTCGCCGCCGACGTGCAGGGCGTAGAGCGCCTCGCCGGTCGCGTAGGCGTCGCTCCGGTTGTACTCGGCGCCCGCGGGGCTGTCTCCCTCGAACTGCGACCATCCACCGTCTCGATGCTGCCGCTTTCGCAGATCGGCGGCCGCCGTGTCGATCTCGGCCCTGGGCGCGTCCGCCCACTTCAGGGCCAGCAGGCGGAAGGCCAGGTCTTCGTTGGTGCGGGCAGGCGTCGCGCCGAGCCAGGCGAGCGCCTTCTGTCGCCGCTCGGTCCACTCGCCGGCCATCGCCTTAGGGCCGTAGACCTTCATCGCGGCTAGGGCGTACGCGGTAGATGAGAAGCGGCTCGACTGGAGCGGCTCGCGGTGGAAGCCGAAGCCCCATCCTCCGTCCGGCTCCTGCTGTCGCGCGTTGATCGTCGCGATGCCTTCGATCGCCTCGCTGCCCGGCGCGCCGTGGCTTGCCAGCGCGGTAAGGGCTACGCCGCCGAACGGGGAGAACTCGTCCATATCGACGGCCGGGAAGTACTTGTACATCTCCGGATGCGGAAGGAGCTTTCGAAGGTCGTCGATGTGGTCGACGGTCTCGGCCAGCGCGGCGGCCCTTTCAGACTTTGCGATCTCCTGGTCGATCGGAAAGCCCAGCGAGGCCGCGGTGCCCGTGGTAAGGAGGCCGAGGCCCTGGTGATGGCACGAGCCGCAAGCCGCGTGCGCGCTGAAGTTGTGCGTGGTCCGCTCGATGAGCGACAGACTGGTCGTGGCGGCTTTCGCGGCGCGCTCCGGCGTCCAGGAGTTGGCCGCGGCTGCGTGAACGTGGGAATGGGGATCCAACGCAGTCGCGAAGGCGCCGAAGCCGCGCATGCCGGCAATCTCCGCGGCGGAGTGGCCGTGCGAATCGCGGATCGACGCGTCGGCGCCGGCCTTCAGCAGCGCGGCCGCCACCGCAGGCTCGCCGCAGTAGCGCGCGGCCAGAATGAGCGCGGTGTTACCGAGCGTGTCGCGGTCGTTCACCTTCGCGCCGTGCGCGGCAAGCATACGTACGGTGTCCGCATGGCCGTTCATCGCGGCGTGCATGAGCGGCGACCGGCCCTCCGCGTCCATCACGTTGACAGCGGCGACGGCCTCCAGGAGCAGGCTGACCGCCCCGCTATGGCCATGCCGCGCGGCGTGCGAGAGCGCGGTCATTCCGGCGAGATCCTCGGCGCCGATATCCGGCTTGTGCGCCAGCATGATCCGGACTATCTCGGGATTGCCGTGGTCCGACGCGCCCATCAGCGCGGTTATCTTGTCGCTTCGCTTGGTGGAGAAGCGAGCGCCGTGATCGAACAGGTACTTCAGCAGCGTCGGATTATCGCCCATCGCCGCGAACTCCAGCACGCCGCCGTAGTTCGAGTCGCAATTGATGTCCGCCTTGTGCATGATGAGCGCTTCGCAGGCCGGCTGGTTACCACGCGCGACGGCCCAGAGCAGCGGCGTGAAGCCCAGCCAGTTGCGCGCTTCCGTCTGCGCTCCCTTGGCGAGCAGCGCGTGCACGGCTTCGTCGTTGCCGGCGTGGATCGCCATATAGAGATCGGGGCCAAGCGGGTCGCCGGGGGGCGGACCGCCCGGGCCGCCCGGACCGGCCTGGGCGCCCTGCGGCGCGGCCGCGGGCGCGCCCTGCGCTCCCGCGATCTGCGGCAGCGCGCAGAGGCCGGCGCAGGCGAGCACCGCCAGGAGCCTGCAGATCGAAGTCGTTTTCATGCCCATTTTCAGTTTGGTTTTCATTTTGATTTTCATTGCGTTTCTTGCTTTCCTCCCAAGGGTGCGGTCGCGTGGTGCGCCGCTCCAGCCCCGCTCGCGCCGCCCACATTACGGCGCCGCGAGCGGATAAGACCCGGCCGCGCATATACCGACCGAGGCGCGCAGGCCTCGCGCTTCAGGAGCGAAAGATGTCGGCCAGCTTCAGCTCGTGGAACTGCTCGTAGCTCGTTACCAGGCCGTTCTTGAGGCGCCAGATGAACACCCAGCGCGTCTGCGTGGACTTGCCGGTCGCGTTGGCCCGGCAGCCGAACGTCCCGATCGAAACGACCACATCGCCCTGCGCCAGGTACTCCACCGGCTCGAAGCTGAGCACCTGGACGGACTTCGCGATGTTCTCGAAGAACTTCGGTATGCGCGCCTTGCCGGAGTAGTCGCCCGACCAGGGAACAACGGGATCGAGATGGAGGATCCACTCGACGTCGTCGGTCAGCCGGTCGAGGATGCCCTGCACGTCGCCGCGCTTAAATGCGGCATAGATGTCCTTTATGACCTGTACATTCGCCTGTTCGCTCATCTATTCCTGTCTCCTTTTCGCGGACACCCTGGTCGGGCGGCGCAAATCCATCATTCGTTGCCGTGAATATAGGGTGCGATCCTTCAGAAAGGCTTCAGCAGGCGCGCGGTGATTTCGCGTGACCGGGCGCACGATCCTGTGCGCGGCGTCCGCGAAGTCCAGTCGGTCCACCTGGCTGCTTCGGCGTAGAGCGGCCCGGACCTATGGTATGCTTTGAGCGGCTCGCCGCGCCCGGCGCCGAGCGGACCATGCACCTGGAGAGAAGCATATGAACCATCGGCACCTGGCCGCACCTATACCGGCAATCGTCGGCGCCCTGATGGCCGGGAGCGGCGCCGCCGCGGTGGGCGCCGCCGCGCCCACATGGCAGACGACCAGCCGCGAGCGCAATTTTGCGGGCGATCGTTCAACCTATGGTATCGCCGCGGTGTCATTACACGCGGAGCTGCATGGCGCCTCAAGGCCCGAGCCGCAATCCACGAGCAACAAGCCACAAGCTACAAACCAGACGCCACAGATTCCGCCGAAGCCGGCGGCGCACGAGGCGCGCACGATGGAGGGCTGGACGGTGCACGTCGACCGGCGGCTGCTAGGTGGGCCGGACCGCGCGCTGGGCGACCGTGCGCTGCGCATCCTGGCGATGCGGCTGTTCGCCATCACGCTCGTGGTTCCGGCGGACAAGGTGAAGTGGCTCCAGACGGTGCCGATCTGGCTGGACCGGACGCACGGCGCGCTGAAGAGCATGCAATACCATCCGAGCGTGGAGTGGCTAAGGCAAAACGGCTACGACTCGCGCCTGGCGCGCTGCGTCCACATCCCCGACGCCGCCTACTTCGCGAGCTTCGAAATCCAGTTCCAGCAGCCATGGGCGGTGCTGCACGAGCTGGCCCACGCCTATCACGATCAGGTCCTCGGGTTCGATAACGCGGAGGTACTGGCAGCGTGGCGCAAGTTCGTCGCGAGCGGGAAGTATGCTTCCGTGCCGCACATGAACGGCAGGATGCGGCCGCACTACG
>DATGJU010000289.1:0-3098 GCA_035295045.1 Chthonomonadaceae bacterium | reverse complement strand
TCGAGGAGATCGCGGCGTACCGGCCGATCCTCACGGCGACCACGATGGCGCACAATCGGCACACGAAGCCGATCGCCGAGCGCGACACATACGGCAAGGCGTTCATCCAGGTGGGCAATCTCTGGGAGAAGAGCGCGGATGCGGCGCGATTCACGATGTCGCGCCGCTTTGCGAAGATCGCCGCCGATCTGATGGGAGTGGACGGCGCGCGCCTCTATCACGACCAGGCGCTCTACAAAGAGGCGGGCGGCGGGCACACGCCGTGGCACCAGGACCAGCAGTACTGGCCGCTCGACGGCGTCCGCTGCGTCACGCTCTGGATGCCGCTGGTCGATGCCGATACCAGCATGGGCACGATGCGCTTCGCGTCCGGCTCCCAGCGCCTGGGATACCTCGGCCCGCTGAACATCTCGGACGACTCGGACCGTGAGCTGGAGCAGCTCGTCCAGGAGCGCGGCTATCCGATCGAGCCGGTCGGCGCGATGCGCGCCGGCGACGCGACGCTCCACAATGGCTGGACGATCCACGGCGCGCCAGGCAACCTCTCGCCGGACCGGACACGCGAGGTCATGACGATCATCTACCTCGAGGACGGCGCCATCATCTCGCAGCCGGACTCGCCGCAGCGCGAATCGGATCTGCGCGGCTGCTTCCCGGACCGTCGGCCCGGCGACCGTGCCGACGGACGGCTGAATCCGCTGCTGTATCGCCGTGAGTAGTGGCCCGAAGGGCTGGCCGGCCGGTTGGAGTGCGGCGACGTGTCGCCGCCTTGACGCGCGGACGCGTCCGCGTACAACGTACCATGCTGCGCTGGCCGGTGCGAGTTGGCCGGCGACACGTCGCCGGGGAGATAGCGCGGACGCGCCCATACGGGGCTCCAATCCGTGCACTCCAGCGTTGATTGGTGCAGGGCGGTTCCGTAGGGCTCATTCGGGATCGGGGAGGACGCAGCGGTGGACTATGGATCGCGCGATGTCTATCACATCGTCCTCGGCGTGGCAGCCATACCCGTCCTGGCGTTCGTGATCTGGCTCTCCTGGGTAATCACGAACAAGCTGATGAGCCCGGACTGGCAGCGGAAGAAGCGCGCCAGGGAGATTCGCAAGGCGATGGCGGAGCGCGAGGCGCTGATGGCCGAGCTCCACGCCGAGGAGAGACGCCCCGTGCCGGAACAGGACAAATAGCCGTGGCGCAGCGCCCCTGGTCGCAGGACACCTACCTCAAGGCTTATCTATTCGCCGCGAATGCCCATCTCGGGCAGCTCGTTCCCGGTACAGAAATCTCGTACCTGATGCACCTGAGCATCGTCGCGATGGAGGTGATCGCCGCGCTACGCCACGAGCCCGGCCACGAAGAGGAGCTCGCGGTCCAGTGCGCGCTGCTGCACGACGTGATCGAGGACACGGCCGTTACATTCGAGCAGGTGGCGACGGCGTTCGGGCCGGCCGTCGCTGCCGGCGTCGGCGCCCTTACGAAGCGCAAGCAGGCGTCCAAGGCGGAGGCGATGGCGGACAGCCTGTCGCGCATCCGCCAGCAGCCCAGGGAGGTCTGGCTGGTCAAGCTGGCGGACCGCATCTGCAACCTCCAGCCTCCGCCGCACTATTGGACCAGCGAAAAGAGAATCGCCTATCGCGAAGAGGCCCGCCAAATCCTGGAAGCGCTCGGCGGCGCGAGCGCGTATCTGGCGGCTCGGCTAGCGCACAAGATCGACGCTTACGGGGACTACATCGCCGGCGCCGGCGGATGAGCGTAGAGGCGCGCTCGAAGCCTGCCGCGCGCGCCGGCCGCCCGGGCACAGGCTCCGGCCCTAGCGCGCGCCCGCCGCGAACGACGCGTGGCTGACGCCCAGGCCTACGGTTACCTAACCCGCCTTCGCGGGTTAGGCACTGAGTTCACGCCCGATGCGGCCCAGTATAGGCGGGCCCGGTACAGTCAATAGGCACTTAGCAACCTCTCGCAATTGTCACCGGGCGACCTGTTCGACGTCCGCGACGGCCCGATGCCCCGTGGGCCCTGTTGTCGTCACGAGCCGAGGACTTCGATCCCACGGGGCTCGGCCGGACGGCCGTTTGGCGACGCGGTTTTCGCTCGCCCGGTGCACGTGCCCCACAGGCTCGGTGGGCGCTCGAATAAGTCATTCGTTATCCACCCTGGAGGCTCTCTTAATGCTCGTTTGTCCCCGCGTGGCGGCAATCGCCGCTCCTATCCTCGGTATACTGTGCCTTACCGCTTCTCCGTGCACTGCCCAAAACGCCCCAATAACCAGGGCCAACTACGCGCTCGCCGCACGGTGGACGCCGGCAAAGACCTCCAAGCTGCTGTTCGACAACGCGGTCATCCCCCACTGGCTGGAGTTCAGCGACCGGTTCTGGTACACGTACGATACGAGCCGCGGCCGCATGTTCTATCTCGTCGATCCCCGGGCGAAGACGAAGAAGCCTCTGTTCGACAACGCAAAAATGGCCGCGCTCCTGACGCGGATCACGCTGCAGCCGTACGAGGCGCAGCACCTGCCAATACGCACCTTCAAGTTCATCAACAAGGACACCGCGATCCAGTTCGAGCTGGACTATTCGAAAGACGATACGGTGTTCAACGGCGAGTCCTACATCAAGGTGGAAGATCTCGGTAAGGAAAAGGGCGAGAAAGAGAAGACCGATCAGCAGCAGGAGAAGGACAAGCAGACGACCGGCGCCGGCGCTCCGAACGCCGCCGCGGCGAAGACAAAATCGCTTCGGTTCGAGTACGACCTCGCCGCCGGGACGCTCAAGCTGGTCGCCGACTTCACGCCGGAGCCGAAGCGGCCGCGCTGGGCGAGCGTTTCGCCGGACGAGAAGCGGATCGTCTTCGCGCGCGACCACAACCTCTTCATGATGGACGCCGCGAACTACAAGCTCGCGCAGAAGAAGGTGGACGACAAGTCGATCAAGGAGACTCAGCTAACCACCGACGGCGTGGAGTACTTCGACTACGCGCAGACGTTGAACGACGAGTTGAAGAAGGAGTTCCAGAAGGACGAGAAGGACCGCAAGGACTATCGCGTGCCGGCGGGCGGCGTCACCTGGTCAAAGGACTCGAAGAAGATCGCGGTCGAGCGG
>DATGJU010000288.1:0-4867 GCA_035295045.1 Chthonomonadaceae bacterium | reverse complement strand
GGTCGGTGCCTGACCGGTGCGTCGGGAGCGTGCGGATGGCCCTGCCGCCGAACCCCTCGACCCGCCGAACAATCTCGTCGTCCGGCGTGGCGACCGCTACCTCGGTGAGGACTTCGGCCCTGCCCGCGCGCTCCCACACGTGCTGGATCATCGGCCAGCCGTGGATATCCACGAGCGGTTTGTTCGGCAGCCGCGTCGAGGCGAGACGCGCCGGAATCAGTCCGACGACTCGCGGCGGCACGATAAGGGTTGCCTGCGTCAAAAAAGGCCTTTCTGGACGCCCGGCGGGGCGAATATGTTACAATAGTCCGGTTTGGCGGTCAAATATCGTGGTATTGTACCCGGCCCGCGGGGGCGAAAGGGACGCAGTTTCGATGGTCGATCGGCGAGCATTCCTTCGAGGAGCGGCTGGGCTCGGCACGGCGGCATGGGGGCTTCCGCTCGGCTGGACGGCGAGCGCGGACGGCCGAACGCGCCGACTACTGGTGTTCACGCGCTCGCAGGGCTACGAGCACCAGGTCGTCAAGCGCGCCGCCGGGAAGCTCTCGCTCGTGGAGCAGACGCTCACTGACCTGGGCAAGGCTCACGGTTTCGACGTCGTCTGCACCAAGGACGGCGCCGCAATAAACGCCGGCGATCTCGCCCGCTTCGACGCGCTGTTCTTCTACACGACCGGCGACCTGACCAGGGCGGGAGGAGACGGTAATCCGCCGATGACGCCTGCCGGCAAGGTGGCGCTCCTCGACGCGATTGCGGCCGGCAAGGGATTCGTTGGGGCGCACGCCGCCACCGATACCTTTCTTACCGATGGCGCGGATCGGTACCGCTCCCACGCCGACCGGCTCGATCCGTATATCGCCATGATCGGGGCGGAGTTCATCCACCACGACCAGCCGCAGAAGGCGCACATGCGCGTAGCGGACCGCAGGTTCCCTGGATTCGCGGCGCTGGGCGACGGTTTCGACCTGGACGAGGAGTGGTATTCGCACAAGGATTTCGCGCCGAATCTCCACGTGCTGCTCGTCCAGGAAACCGCGGGAATGGTCGGGCCACACTACCGCCGCGCGCCCTACCCTGCCACGTGGGCCAGGATGCACGGCAAGGGCCGCGTCTTCTACACGTCGATGGGCCACCGCGAGACGGTGTGGGCGAATCCGACGTTTCAGGCGATTCTGCTCGGCGGCATCGCGTGGGCGACGCGAAGCGTCAACGCCGACGTAACACCCAACCTCGCGTCGGTCGCGCCGGGTTACCGCGAAATTCCGGCGGACCCCGCTGCGAAGGCATAATCGCCCGGCTGGTCGCCGCGGAAGTGCCTCCCAGAGCGGCCGTGAGGTTGATCGCGCGATTGGCGGAATGCGCGGCGTTTCCTCAACGTAGTGCAACGCAGCGGACCTTCGGCCGCGTAAGATAACATGGTTAGAGCGGCCACACGATCGGTGTTCATACATCGAGAACCGGGGCGGGCAGCCGCGCGCCAGAAAGACGCTGCGGGCGTGCGCCACTCGCGCAAGACACTGCACAACGGGACGGGGACCGCCCCCTTGCATCCGGTGTACACTGACTGAATCTGCGTTCCGGAGGCCGGCCGGACGCTGGGAGAAACGAGGAACATGCGTACGATCGCAGGGCGCGTAGTGACGCTCGCCACACCGATGCTAATTGCGGCAGCCCTGTGCGGAAACGCGCAGCCACCATCGCCGAAGCTCGTCAAGGCCTCGGTCAGCGGACCGAAGTCAGTTCCCGCGGGGAAGGCCTTTACGCTGACGGTAGCCGTCTCGATCGATTCGCACTACCATATCCAGGGCAATCCCGCGCCGAAGGACTATATCGCGACGGAGCTGGAGGTCGGACCGGCGAAGGGATTCAAGCTGGACAAGGTCACCTATCCCAAGGCAGTCGTAAAGCTGGTCGCGGGCGAGAAGCTGCCGGTCTACGAGGGCGCGATCCAGATCAAGGCTGAAGTCAGTGCGGACCACGCGGTCAGGCCGGGTAAGTACGTCCTGCCGGTTTCGTTGCGGTACCAGGGCTGCGACGACCAGAAGTGCTTCCCGCCCACAGCCGTCGCCATGAAGGCGGCCGTCACCGTCACTGGAGGCAAGTAGGCATGCGGGCGCTCCGAAACCTCGCCTGGATCTTCGTATTCGCATGCGTGGCGCTTGCCGGCAAGGGGCAGCCGCCCGTCGAGCAGCCGGTCGTGCATTGGAAGGCGGAGCTGCGGCCCGCCGTGGTCCGCGCCGGCGAGCACGCGCAGGTCGCACTCATCGCAACGATCGACGCGCCCTGGCACATCTACTCGCTCAAAGTGGCGCCGGACGCAAACACGCCGACTACGATTCAGGTCGCGGGCGCCGGGGCGCTGGCGTCTGACGGCTCGCCCGTCCAGCCGAATCCGAAGTCCGTCCTCGACTCCAACTTCGGCAAGGAGGTCGAGTACTACGAGAAGGGCGTCGCCTTCGGTGCGCCGGTCGTCGTATCGGCCGGGCCGGCCGGCGACCGCAAGGCAACCGTGACGGTCCGCGCGCAGGCCTGCAAGGAGGGCCAGTGCCGTATCGCGCTCCCGGTGGACGTACCGGTCAAGTTTCGTGTGGAGGCGGGCGCCGTTCGGCCGGAGTATGCGCATCCGATTACCGCGGCGCCCGCGCAGCCTTCCACTTACCAGAACTATCCGGCGCCGGGCGCCGTCGTCGCACCCGCCGGCGCGCCGCCGGCCGGCGCCCTTGCCATCGGCGACCAGACGGCGCGGCAGATCGCGGAGGCGAAGCGTAAGGGCGTTCTCAACTTCCTGCTGCTCTCCTTCGGCTTCGGCCTGGCGGCGCTGCTGACGCCGTGCGTCTTCCCTATGATCCCAATCACGGTGAGCTTCTTCGCCAAGAAGCAGGAGGAGGGACCGGCCCGCACCGACCTGCGCGGCGCGTTCGCCTACTGCGCCGGAATTATCGGCACCTTCACCGGCCTCGGCCTGCTGATGACGGCGATCTTCGGTCCCGCGTCGATCAACCGGCTGGCACAGAGCCCCTGGACCAACGCCGTTTTCGCCATCCTGTTCATCGTGCTGGCGGCGAACCTGTTCGGCGTGTTCGAAGTCGCGATGCCCTCCTGGCTGGTCGACAAGGCGCAGGCGGGCAAGAGCGCCGGCGGCTGGCTGGGGCCGCTGGCGATGGGCTCCGCGTTCACGCTCACGACCTTCACCTGCACGGTCGGCTTCATCGGCACCGTGCTGGTCCAGGCGGCGCAGGGCGACTGGTTCTACCCGGCGATCGGCATGCTGGCGTTCAGCGCGGCCTTCGCCCTGCCCTTCTTCTTCCTGGCGCTCTTCCCGCAGCTCCTGGCCCGCGTCCCGAAATCCGGCGCCTGGATGATCTCCGTCAAGGCGTTCATGGGCTTCCTGGAGCTTGCCGCGGCGCTGAAGTTCATCTCGAACTTCGATCTCAGCCTCCAGCTCGGCTTTCTTACGCGGCCGGTGTTCCTCGCGATCTGGGCGGCGCTGGCCGTGGTCGCGGGCCTCTACCTGCTGGGCTGGCTGCGGATCGCCGCCGACACGAGCAAGCGATTCGGCCCGGCGCGGCGCGCGATCGGCTGCGCGACGCTCGTCGTGGGCATCTGGGTACTCAGCGCGATCAACGGCAGCGCGCCGGACACGCTGGCTGCATTCCTGCCGCCGGACCCGTACCCGTACAAGGATGGACGCGGCCCGATGACCGAGGCGAACGTGGAGCACAACTGGGACCGCGCGCTCGCGCGCGCCGCAGCGGAGCACAAGCCGATCTTCGTCAACTTCACCGGCGACCAGTGCACGAACTGCCGGAAGATGGAGAACGGGATGCTGAAGCGCCCGGATGTCCACAGCCTGCTCGACATGTTCGTGCGCGTGGATTTGACGACCGACCGGCCGACCGCCGAAAGCCAGCGCTACGAGAAGCTGCTCTTCGACATGGAGCACGTTACCACCCTGCCCTGCTACGTCCTCACCAGGCCGGACGGCAAGCCGACAGGCCCGTCCTCCGGCTTCACGGACGACGCCCCGCAGTTCGTCGGCTTCCTGCGCGAGGGCTTCCGCGTCTCCGCGCCCGACCCCGCGGCTCCAGGCGGCGAGCAGGCGCCGCAACGCTCCGCCTCGCGCTGACCATCCGATGACCCGGCTCGCGGCGCGACTCCCGATGGTGCGCCGGACGCGGGCGCTGCGGCCAGTGATTGCGGACGCGCGGACACAGTGCTACAATGAGTGCTGGAGGACGACCGTAATATGCCGCACGAGCGCGAGCCGCCGATCCGCGAGTTTGCCGACCGGGGAGTAAAGTGGCTGCTCGACGACGCGGATAACCTCCGCGGCCTACTGCGGCTTGCGCGGCCGGAACTCGCCGAGAAGGTAGACTTCGGACGAGCAGAGCGCATCGACCGCTCCTTTATACCGGACGACCTGCGCAAGCTTGAGGCTGATGTCGTCTTTCGAGCGCCAATCAAGAAGGGGCGCGGCTTCGTCTGGATCTACCTATTGCTCGAGCATCAGTCGAGACCCGACCGGCGCATGGGCTTTCGGTTGCTCTGCTATATGGTCGAGCTCTGGCAGGCGGAGGCGCGGGACTTCGATGCAAAGAGGACAGGCGGTCGCGGCCTTCGACTGAGCCCGATAATACCGATCGTGCTCTATACCGGCAAGCGCAAGTGGACGACTGATCTAAGCCTCCAGGCGCTCATGGATGGGCCGGACGAGATTAGCGCGTTCATCCCGGTCTGGCAGACGCTCTTCGTCGACCTCCAGCAGACGCCGCCGGAGCGGCTGACGCAACTTGGCGATGCCGTCCTGCTGGCACTTCGCGCGCTCCAGGCGGCCGACGCGCCGAAGGAGGAGCTGGCGCGAGCGCTT
>DATGJU010000287.1:0-3677 GCA_035295045.1 Chthonomonadaceae bacterium | reverse complement strand
TGTCGATGCCCGCGATGCAGTGGCCGGCCACGGCGGCGGATTGGGGTGTCGCCGAGCCGGACGTCGACTTCACCGAGAACGAGTCCGAGTACGCGATCCGGGCAGCGCTTCCCGGCATCTCGCCCGAGGACATCGACCTGCAGGCGATGGACGATACGATCCGGCTGACCGCCGTGACGCGGACCGAGTCGCAGCAGCCGCAGCAGACGCAGCAGGGCGGAAACGGCAATCAGAGCCATACCGGGGCCGCGAACGCGTCAGGCGGCCAGAATCAGCAGGGCCAGACCACGCAGCACCGGCAGAGCCAGTTCTCGCGAGTCAGCCGCTTCGAGTTCGCGTATACGCTGCCGGAGGAGATCAAGCCGAACGAGGTGAGCGCGAATTTCAAGAACGGCATCCTGGAGCTCAAGCTTCCCAAGGCGCGGCCAAATAGCCAGCAGGCGCGCACTGTCCGGGTCCCGATCCAGAGCGCGGGGCAAAACGCCCGGATAGCGAGTGGCACGGCCAGCTCCGGCGCGCAGGCCGGCGGCGGCCAGTCACAGGGCGCGACCGGCGTCGGAGCCACTTCGGAGCACCAGGCCGGCGGCCGAACTGGGGACGGGACCTCCGGCAAGAAGAGCAGCGAGAAGGCCGGACAGACCGGCGCTGCGACGGCGACGGCTAACTCCAAATAGCCCGGCCGAAACGCGTGGGTTGGCGAGGAGGCGGACGATGGCAACTGTTGGCGAGCTGTTCGAGACCCCTGCCGAGGCGAAGCGCGCCGTCGAGGCGCTCACCGCCGCGGGCTGGTCTCGCGACGAGATCAGCATCGTTGCCGAGTCGCCGGCCTCGGAGGATCGGGACGGCCCGCCGCTCGCGGCGAGGGATGCCGAGAAGGGCGCGGTCATCGGCGGGCTGGCGGGGCTCTTCCTCGGCATGGGCGAGCTGGCGATACCCGGCGTCGGACCCGTGATCGTGGCTGGCTGGCTGGCGGCGGCGTTGCTTGGCGCCGGCGTCGGCGCTGCCGCCGGAGGACTCGCCGGCTCGCTTGTCGAAGCAGGCATATCGCACGAGCACGCCGGCCGCCTCGCCGAAGGCATCAGGCGCGGAGACGTGCTGGTCACCCTGCGCACCGACGAATCCCGCGCCGCGGAGGCCGCGGCCCTGCTCGCCGGCTGCCACTCGGCGCCGGCCGCCGCAGAAGAGAAGACCGAAATCCCGTACGGGCTCTCCTGATCGCGGGGTGAAATCGGTGACCATGTCGCGCCGACGCCGCACCGCGCGCGTACACATGGAGTTCGTGCGGGGGCCGGCGGCCGAAGACAGGATCGTCTTCGCTCTGGAGCCCTCGCCGGCCGCGGTACCGCGAACCTCCTGGCTTCGAGGGCCGCGGCCGAGTGACCATCCGCGGCCACACCGTCGTGGCTGGCTTATGCCGGATGCCGTCTCCGACAGGCGCCATAACTACCGATGCTCGCGGGCTCCAAATGGAGCCCGCGAATCCCATGCGCCACCCTCAATCCTCATAGGGAGCGGACCTTGAGACCTCTCGCGCGTGCATCGCTCGGCCTGGCCGCCCTGGTGCTTGCCGCCGCCCCGGCCGCGCCCCGGCGCGATGCGCGCGCGGCGGACGAGCGGCTCAGCTTCCAAACCGGCGGTCCGTGGTCGCCCCGCGTCAACCTCAACGCCGATGTCGCCATGGTCTACGGCATCGGCCCGGACCTGCCCGCGAAGATCGAGACGTGGCGGAAGCACGGCTACATCATCCAGGTGATGACGGGCGTCGCCTGGGGGAACTATCAGGACTATCTCTACGGCAGGTACGACGGCCAGGACCACTGGGATCAGGCGCAGACCGAGAAGAACGGGATTCGCATCCAGCACGGCGTAGACATACCCTACATCTCCCCCGGCGAGAACTATGGCAAATACCTTACCGTCGGCGTAAAGCGCGCTCTCGACGCCGGCGCCGAGGCGATCTACCTGGAAGAGCCGGAGTTCTGGGCGAGGAGCGGCTGGGAAGAGAACTTCAAGCGCGAATGGAAGGCCTACTACCATGAGGACTGGCTGCCGCCGGACTCCTCGCCGGACGCGCAATATCGCGCCTCCAAGCTGAAGTACTTCCTCTACCGTCGCGCGCTCGCGCGGGTCTTCGAGTTCGCGAAGGCATACGGCAAGGAGCACGGCCGCGCGATCCGCTGCTACGTCCCGACCCACTCCCTCATCAACTACGCCCACTGGGGCATCGTCAGTCCGGAATCGTCGCTGATCGAAGTCGGCGGCGACGGATACATCGCGCAGGTCTGGACCGGCACCGCGCGGACCCCCAACGTCTACGAGGGCCGCAGGCAGGAGCGTACGTTCGAGACGGCCTTCCTCGAATACGGCGCGATGCAGAACCTCGTCCGCGCCTCCAACACGCGGATGTGGTTCCTGAACGACCCCATCGAGGACAACCCGAACCACGACTGGGGCGACTACCGGCGCAACTGGGAGAGCACGCTGACCGCCTCCCTGCTGCAGCCGGAGGTGTGGCGATACGAGATCATGCCCTGGCCCGACCGCATCTTCAACGGAACGTACCCCGCCGAGCCGAGCGCGCAGACAAGTCTTGCGCTCCCGCCCTCCCCATCCGAGCCAAACACGCAGACAAGCCGTGCGTCGGTTCGCTCCGCATCCGAACCAGGCGCGCAGGAACACCCTGCGTCGGCGCGCTCTGCATCTGAACCGAGCGCACAGGAGGGCCCCGCGCTGGCGCGCTCCGCACTTGAATCGAGCGCCCAGACGGACCCTGCGCTGGCGCGCCCCGCGTCCAGGCCGGCGGCCTCGGCCGGACCTGCACCGGCGGCCGAAAGCGCGGGCGACGGGCGCGATGGCCTCGGGCGCGCGCCGCGCCAGTGGAGCGCGCCGGGTGAGCCACGAGCGGCGGATGCCGCGGCTGGGGATGGAACACGGTCCGTCGCTGCGATCCACGCGATCGGCCGCGCAGCCCCCTCCCGCCGCGGCGCCACCGGTCCCGCGCCGGAAGCCGCCGATTTCCCCACGGCGCGACTTGCGGGTACCGTCCGTCCCGCCGACTCGAACATCAGCGCGGCCGGCCGACGGCCCATCGCGGAGAGCGTCGCGAGCGGCGGCAGGTCCGGCCGAGGGCCCGGCGCGGGCGCAAGCCTTGCGGTCCAGCGCAGTCGACTCGCGACGGGCCGCGTCCCGATCCCGCACGCCTATGAGACGGAGCTGCAGGCGGTCATCTCCGCGCTCGGCGACATGAAGCAGCCGCCGGACCAGGTGCGCTGGCTGAGCCAGGGCACGCGCGGCATCGGCGTGCTCGTCTCCGACACGATGATGTTCCAGCGGGCTGCGCCGCAGCCTTCGGACGAGAACCTCGGCTCCTTCTACGGCCTCTCAATGCCGCTCGTAATGCGGGGAATGCCCGCGGAGCCGGTGCAGATCGAAATGGCGGGCGCGCCCGGCTTCCTCAAGCGCTACAAGCTGCTGCTCCTGACGTACGAGGGCCAGAAGCCGCCGACGCCCGCGTTCCACGCCGCCCTGGCCCGCTGGGTCCGCGAGGGCGGCGCGCTGGTCGTGGTCGACGACGACCGCGACCCATACAACCGCGCGCGCGACTGGTGGAACACGGCGCCCAACGCCTTCGCGACGCCCCGCGAGCACCTGTTCGAGGAGCTGGGGCTCGCGCCCAA
>DATGJU010000286.1:0-14744 GCA_035295045.1 Chthonomonadaceae bacterium | reverse complement strand
GAATTTCGCCAAACGCGGACCGGAGTGCGCAAGACGACGGTCCTCGGACCGAGCGCCGTGGCGCGGCTGCGCGAGGAGTTCGCGGGCCGAAGGCCGGAGATCGCGTCCTGGCAGCCGGCAATCGCGTCGCGGCAGCCGAGTGAGCGATGGCGTGGCGACCAGTCGGCGGCGAATGAGGGCGCCGCGGACAGCGTATCGGCCGCAGGGACCGGCGCACTGGCAAACTCAGGGCTGGATCGGCTGTGCGAGGCGTCGGCATCAGCAGTCCGCCTGGACGAAGACGCGACGAGCAGTCCGCTTGCCGGCGCCGGGGCTGGCGAGCCGGCCGCAGTGCCGGGCGCGACGGAGGGAGCCGCGGAGTTGGCCGCCACAGCCGCGAGCTTCAGTCCGTTCGATCCGACCGAGCAAATGATGAACCAGCCGGTCCACGGCTCGGCGACCGGTCAGAGTGTTCCGGCTGCGCAGTTCAACGCGCTGCTGTACCAGCACAACGTGCTGCGCCAGGAGCTCTCCCGCGTGACCGATTATCTGGACGGCTGCGATCGCCTCCTGGGAGAAATGGTCCGCACGATCGCCGCTCTGGAGGAGCGGACGCAGCGGCTGGACGCGGCGCGGTCGCCGGGGACGCGCATCCCCAATCCTCTGGCCGGCGCGCTGCGGACCGTCACGGCGGGCTTCCGGAGCGCGGTCTTCACGCGCGCGACGAAGGCTCCCGCCAAGCCCGCCGGCGCATTCTTGAGGGGCGCGCTGGCGGGACGGTGATGCAGTTCGAATTCTGCTCCGGACAGGCTCACGGCCCGGTGTTGGCGATGGCCGACCGGCCGGAGGAGGCGGCCGGCGGAGCAATCAAAACCAGGCCATGGGAGCGCGATAAGACCATGAAGTACGAAATCGACAAGGTGGGCGAGCCAGGGAGGATCTTCGTCGAGGAGGAGGACCTGGTCGGCGTAAAGCCCTGCCGCGACGGATCGCACGCGGCCGAATTGACGGTGCGCTACCGCAAACAGTACCAGGCCGAAGACGCGTTCGAGTGGCAGGGCCAGGGCAAGGACCTTTCCCTGCGGGTCGTGGCGCGACAGGCGATGGACATCGTGGAGCAGGAGCGGCGCGGCCAGACGGCATTCTGCGCGAACTGCTACGACTACGGCAAGGCCGAGACTGCTCCGCGCGACTGCTTGCGCTGCCAGCTCCTTGCCGCCTGCCGTAAGTCCGGCCACGGCGACTACCGCAAGATACGGCCCGCCCTGCGCGAATCGGGCCCCGGACTCGGCTACGGAGCGACGATGTTGATGTTGATATTGATCTGGTGGTGGACGCTGTGCCAATGGGCCGGCGCCGCGACGCAGACCAGCGCGCTGCAGCGGCAGCTCACCGGCTGCAGGCGGGAAGTTCGGTAGTTGGCTGCTGGTAGCTGGCAGGATTCCCAGCGAGCCGGCGGACCGCGGGCTCGCATCTTGTTCCGCGGGGAGGTGGGCGCGCAAGATTTTTTTGAAAACCCATTGCGCGCAGTGATAGGCTGTGATACAATAGGGGGTCTGTTCACCAACATGCAGTTTGATCGATCCTACGTGGGCGCCGTTACAGAACCGTGGCATGCTGTGCTTCTGTCGCTTTCCCTCCCCGGGCTCAATCTTCCTCGGCTGTTGCGCGTATCAGATGGTGGAGACGGTTACAGGCTCCATCCGTTTTCTGCGCGCGACTCCGTGTTTTGCGGATATTCGCGTTTCGTTTCCAGTTTCTCGATCTACGAAAGGGGCCATACGAATGGCAAAGCGACTCTATGTGGGCGGACTGCCCTACTCCACGGGCGAGCGCGAGCTTGAGGACCTGTTTGCTTCGGCAGGCACCGTCAGCTCGGTAACGATCGTCAGCGACAAGTACACCGGCCAGTCCAAGGGATTTGGATTTGTCGAGATGTCGACGGACGCCGAGGCGGACACGGCGATCAACACGCTCAACGGCACCATGCTCGGCGGCCGAACGCTCACCGTGAACGAGGCGAAGCCACGCGAGGATCGGCCGCGAGGCGGCGGCTACGGCGGGGGCGGGGGCAGCTATGGCGGCGGTGGCGGCGGTTATGGCGGCGGCGGCGGTGGCCGCTCCGGCGGCGGCAGCGGCAGCCGCTGGTAGTTCGCGCCGCATCTCGCGGTATTGAGGCCCGGACGCATATTGCGTTCGGGCTGTTTTATTGCTCGTGTTCGGCCGAGCGTTGTCCGGGCTTCCCGGTCCTGGCGCCGGCGTCCCGCGGTCCATTCTTCGTGCTTGACCCGCCCGACTGCCCGATGCGTGACATGGCCGGCCGATGCCGGTAATTCCATACGATTGCGCGCTCGCGGCCGAGTCGCCGGCGGCGCATCCGTACCGTGCCCGGGACGGCCATCGATAGCGCTGCGCTGTTCGAGTTCGGGCCTCCGCCGCCTGCAATCCGGCCGGTCGGGATCGACACACTCGACTATCGGAGGGAGATGATCATGAGACCCACATCGTTTCGCCTGAAAGCCGCCGGCGCGCTGGCGGCGCTAGCCGTGTCGACGCTGAGCATCGCCGGCTGTAACGGTTCCGGCTCCGCGTCCAGCACCCACACGGCGCTGATCTCGCGGATGACCCAGACCAATCTTGTCTCCGATATCCCGGGACTCGCGACGGTTACGGATCCCGATCTTGTCAATCCATGGGGCGTCGCGCTCGGGCCGACGAGCCCCATCTGGATCGCCGATAACGGATCCGGCAAGGCGACGCTCTACAATGGCGCAGGCACGAAGCAGGGGCTCATAGTAACGCTGCCGACGCCGACCGCCTCATCCGGCGCCGCGCCAACGGGCCAGGTGTTCAACTCAACCACCGATTTTGTACTGCCGAACGGC
The DNA here is from genome assembly GCA_035295045.1 of Chthonomonadaceae bacterium. Lineage (GTDB taxonomy): Bacteria > Armatimonadota > Chthonomonadetes > Chthonomonadales > Chthonomonadaceae > DATGJU01. Next base: position 11,880 of record DATGJU010000286.1, on the reverse strand, counting down.
AGCCCTGCTCTGTTCATCTTCTCGACGGAGGACGGCACGATCCTCGCCTGGAACGGAAAGAGCGGGACGCAGGCCGTGCTCGTTGCGGACCGGTCCGGCATCCCGGTTACGGGCGGCGCGGTCTACAAGGGCCTCGCTCTGGGCGCCAACTCCACGGGCAACTTCCTTTACGCCACGAACTTTCGGACGGGCCAGATCGATGTGTTCGATAAGAACTTCAACATCGTGCTGCTCACGGGCAACTTCACCGACCCGAATCTGCCGTCGGGTTTCGCGCCGTTCGGAATCCAGAACATCAACGGCGATCTCTTCGTAACCTTCGCCAAGCAGGATGCGGCGATGCACGATGACGTGAGTGGTACGGGCCGCGGCATTATCGATCAGTTCGATACCAACGGCAATTTTAAGCGGCGCTTCGCGACCGGATCGGCGTCCGGCGGCGGAATCTCGGCGCTCAACTCGCCGTGGGGCATGGTGGTGGCGCCGGCGGGATTCGGCTCAATCGGCGGCAGCCTGCTCGTCGGCAACTTCGGCGACGGCCACATCAACGTGTTCAACCCGACGACGGGCGCGCTGATGGGCCAACTCTCGAACAGCACCGGTACTGCGGCGATCACAATCCCCGGCATCTGGTCGCTCTTCGTCGGTAACGGCGGAACGGGCGGATCCGCGACCACGATCTACTTCACGGCGGGGATCGGCAGCGGTCCGACGAACACGGTGAACGTCGAATCGCACGGCCTTTTCGGCTCGCTCGTGCCGGCGCCCTAGCCGGGAGCCGCCCGCGATTCGGCCGGATAGACGCAGGTTGTAAGCGCCCGACATCGAACGCAATCGTCCTGCGGGCGAAAAACGCGGATTAGCGCCCGGTGATCGGGTGTTTAAACCACCGTGCTCCAAAGTGCAAGCGTCCTTGCGGAAGGAGACCCGACGACACGCGGTCTCCCCGTCCGCAAGGACGTCTGTGTTTCGGAGCCGGAGGGTTTCAGTCTCCGGCGTCCATTTCCAGCCGGGCGTGTTCGAGCCGCGGCGCCAGCGCCATGACCGCACCCGGCGCCTGTTCCGCGCCTCCGCCCCCGCACTTGACGCGGCGAATGAATCGCCGTATAATAGGAGGGCCGATGTCGCCCGGCAGTTTGAACGGGGCGGCCCGGCAATGCGCGCTCGTAGCTCAGTGGATAGAGCGACAGGTTGCGGACCTGTAGGCCGGGGGTTCAAGTCCCTCCGAGCGTATCTCCCATTAGAACGCCCTTTCCGCTACGGCGACTGGGCGTTTGTTGCGACCGGACGGGCGCGCCGCGCGCCGCCAGCGCCCTGGTAGCTCAGTGGATAGAGCGCCTCCGTCCTAAGGAGGGCGTCGGGGGTTCGATTCCCTCCCAGGGTATCGCACGTTTTCAGCGTTTCCTCCATGCGGAGAGGTGTCCGAGTGGTCGATGGTGCGGCTCTCGAAAAGCCGTGAGGCGCAAGTCTCCGTGGGTTCGAATCCCACCCTCTCCGTCCCTTATTTCCTCCGTCCCGTCGCTCGCGGCTAGCACGACGCGCCCGAGTTAACCCTTGCCAAGAGCGCTCCCTATCCCGCCGGAGCCCTCCTGTTGCCGGCCAGCCGCCATGTCCGACCCAGATATCGACCTCGACGAAGCACCCGATGAGCTCTCCATCCGGGTTCCCCCGGAGCACGCCGGCATGCGCCTGGACGTCTTCGCCGCGGCAGAGCTGCCCGGCGCGACGCGCTCCGAGGCGCAGCGGCTGATCGAGCTGCCGGAGAGCGCCGGCGCGGGCGTGCGCGTCGACGGACGGCGCGAGAAACCGGGCTACCGCCTGCGTGCCGGTGACCTGGTGACCGCCTCGCGCCCGCCGGCGTCGCCCAGCGCGGCGCAGCCCGAGGCGATTCCGCTTTCAATCGTGTTTGAGGACGCCGACCTGATCGTAATCGACAAGCCGCGCGGCATGGTGGTCCATCCCGCGCCCGGCTCCGAGTCGGGAACGCTGGTGAACGCAGTGCTGGCGCACGCGCCGGACCTGTCCGGCATCGGTGGCGAGCAGCGGCCCGGCATCGTCCACCGGCTGGACAAGGACACCGGCGGCCTCATCATGGTGGCCAAGAATGACGCCGCGCACCGCAGCCTGCAGGCGCAGATCGAGGCGCGGACCGCGGTTCGGAAGTACCTGGCGATCGTCTGGGGCATCCCCTCCTTCCGGACCGCGACGATCGATGCGCCGATCGGCCGGCACCCGGCGGACCGGAAGAAGATGGCGGTCGTGACCGATCCGGGCCGAACGGCGCGCCCGGCGCGGACCGCGCTGGAGGTGCGCGAGACCTTCGGCGGAGCGTTCGCGCTGCTGGAGGCGACGCTCGCGACCGGCCGCACGCACCAGATCCGCGTCCACTGCGCCTATATCGGCCACCCCGTGGCCGGCGACCCGGTATACGGCGGTATCCGCAAGACGCCCTCGGCCGGGTTTCCGCCGGCCCGCCGCGCGGCTATCGATCATGCCGTCGCCGCGCTTGGCGGCCAGGCGCTCCACGCTTACTCCCTCGCCTTCGACCACCCCCGCACCGGCGAGCGCCTCGCCTTCACCGCCCCGCTCCCGCCGCCGATCCAGTCCCTCCTCGACCTCCTGCGCGCCGAGGACGAGCCATCGCCCTCCCGTTAACAGTCCCAATCGCACGTGGCTGCGGGATCCTGCATGCTGGCAACAGCCGGTTCTGAGCGAGTACTCGCCAGCAACCCACAACCAGGAACCAGCTACCAGGAACTAGGAACCAGCTACCAGCTACCAGCTACCGGCGCCAGCTACCGATCCGCCGTCGCTGGATCGGGGCGGCTCGCGTACATCCTGTGAGCGTACCGGAGGCTCTGTGCGGCGAGGCGGTGCGCGGGATCGATCTGCAGCGCCAGCTCGAACTGCGGGATCGCCTCGTCATAGCGGTGTAGGTCGCAGCAGGACTTGCCGAGGCTGTACCGGTAGTCCGGGTCGTTGGGGTTGAGCGCTGTGGCTAGGATGAACTGCAGCCGCGCGTCCGCGAAGTTGCCCTGGGATGAGTAGAGGAGTCCGAGATCGAAGTGGGACACGGCGTCCCGCGGATCGAGCGCCGCTGCAGCCATGTACTGCTTCTCGGCGTCCGGCAGCCGGCGCTGCCGGAAGTAGACCAGGCCCAGGTCGAGCGCGGCAGCGGCGTTGCGTGGGTTGATCGCGAGCGCCCTGCGATACCAGCTCTCGGCCTCCGGCAGCCGCTGCGACGCATACGCGACATCGCCCGCGAGCTTGAGCGCCTCCGCCTTTTTCGCGGCGGAATCGGCGCTCGCGCCTCCCTGCAGCAGGCTCATTGGGTAGGGCTCGGATTCGGACTGCGGCGCGCGGTAGTAGATCCAGAAGAGCGCGGTTACGATCGCCGCGAGCAGGAATGGGACCACGCAGTCGAGCCAGAACGCGCGCGGATACGGCGCCGGCCGCACGAGATCCTCGGGTACGGCCTCCGTGGCGTCGCTCGGCCGCCTCTGCGCGTACTGCAGGCAGGCGCGCACATCCGCGGGCGTGAGCCCCGGGTAGTGCGCGCGGCATATCTGCCCGCTGGAGCAGCCCTGCTCGATCAGGGCGAGCACGGCGGCGACGTGTATGTCGGTCCCCGCGACGTACGGCGCCAGCCTCTCCCCATCCGATTGCATCCAGATTCGCCGCATACCGCCCGATCGCTCCCTGCCAGTTGCGCGCGCCACGATTCCGCGCTGCTGAAATTGGCGCGCGAGCGGTGGCGAGCGGAAGTACGGACCGCAGGGGAAGTTTCGGCCGGAAGAGCGTGGAAAGTTAGGGGATCGCGGCGGGCGGCCTGTCGCCGATGGATGGCGGCCAAGCGCTATATCGGTCGCCGGCACAAGGCAGGGGCTTGCGTTACTGGCGACGCAAGGCTTGACGGAGCAGCGTGTCGGCCCAGCTGGCTGACTCCCACGAAATCGGATTCCCGGGCGCAGCCGAGTAATCGATGCGCCTGGCGTATGCGCCGTCGTTGTGGTTCGAGGCGCAGAGCTGCTGCAAATCAAGCATTACAGCTTGATTATCGCACGCTGCGGGTTGACGCAGGCCCGCGGACCGGTGGTTTCCCTGGCCGCCGCGGCGTCCAAATCAGCGTTGCGTCAGCGGATGGCCTTGTCGACCTGGCATGCCCGTCCGCAAAGGCGACATAGATGGTATCGCCGTGGCGATCCGTGAATGGGGCGTCCGCCGGCGTTAGCTGCACATTCACACCGACACGCGAATCGAGCAGCAGCGCGGTATCCGCTGGTGCGTCCAGCGTGGACGTCGGAAACATCGAAAGGGCGCGATTCATGCCATAGGACGGGACCTCGCCGATCTCTTCATTGGGGCATCGGTATATCTCTGGGTTTCGGCTGTACGGCAGCGTCGACTCATTCCAGGACGACGCGATCGGAAGGCGCCCGTCGTAGTCCTGCGCATACATAGTCATTGCGAGGCCAAGCTGCCTGAGGTTACTGAAACACGATACGCTGTGGTGACCTCCGCGCGGAAGAACAACGGGAAACGCGATCAAGCAGGCGAGCGTGGCGCCAATGCCGACGGCGACCGCGGCCTGCGCGTGTGCAAGTGGCCGCCACCGCGCGGTCGCCACAAGGACGCCGCCGATGACGATGCCCACGGGCGAGAGCATGCCGAGGGCGATCATGACGGCCTCTGTGGAGTGCGGCGTGCGATGAGGGTAGGCGGGCAGTTGGACTGCCGCCCATATCAGGCACAGCGGCCCGGAGCAGGCGAGGCAGTACGCGATCTTCGCGAGTGTCCTGTCCATTGCTCGGCTCCGTCACGACGCGTAGGCATCATCCAACCGAGGAGACGCGTATCCGTCGCAGGCCGGCCGCGAATCAGTACCAGCGGACGGCTGAGGCGAAGATTGCGATCAGCAGCAGGGCGATGCAAAACAGACACCCGTACCCGACGAGCCGCTCGGGCTCCGCGTCCGGCCGGGAGGGCGCCGGCCAGGCCTCTTGCCGGCGGGCCGGCGGTGCGTCAGGTTTGGGCTCATCATCGCTCATCGAATCGAGTGTTCCATCGCCATGTCCTGCTCCGGCGTGCCCTCGGCGACTACCAGCCCGCCGCCGTCGCCGCCTTCGGGGCCCATGTCGATCAGCCAGTCGGCGGCCCATGTGGCGACGCCTCGTTACTCCGGTCTCTTGGTGTAGGCTCGAAGCTCGTCGAGCATCTGCTGAACGCGCTCTATCATCGTCGCGAGCATCTGCTCGCGCTGCTGCAGCAGTTCGATCTCGTGCTTCCGGCGCCGGTACGCGACCAATTGGGGACGGTCGAGGTGGAATACGGCGATGTGAAACCGGCCACGCTCGGAAAGCGCGATCAACTGTCCGTCCAAATCCTGCTGAATATGCGGGGCAACGTCGTCAACGGCAGGATGAAGGAGCCTTCGCACACTACCTGGAGGTTCGGCGCCCTCGTAATAGTCGCCGTTGTAAAGGTTGCAGCGGAAGCACGCGTACACAAGGTTCCCGTCATCGTCCTGACCGCCTGCCGATAATGGCCGAAAGTGGTCGACGGTCAGCTCGCCTCCGGTTTCCGACTCCGTCACTCCGCAATAGCCACAGCAATATCCAAATCGCTGCCGGACCGCTTCGTGCTTCGGATGCGCCACTAACCTGTTGCGCCGGCTGCGCGCTTTGCAGGCTCACTCAGTCGAGCTTCAAGGCCCTCGGACCGTGCTTTCAGAGTCCGATACTCTTCCAACAACTGATCGAGCTGCCGTTCCATATCCGCGATACGGGAACGCAAGCGCTGTTCCTCGTCTCCGCTCCCGGCGAGGTTCTCGTCAGTGTATAACTGATCGCGGCCCAATTCGTAGGCCGCTTGCTCCTCCGCCGTTAGCGTTTCGCCTCGTGCATGTCTGACATGCAGCGGCCACCACTCTCTGTAGATTGCTTCGTCCATTCCCCGGCCTCCCGGCGCCCCAGATATCGACAGTATACACCCGCGTTAACGAAGATGGAGCCTCACCCCATCCCCAGCGCCCGGCGCAGGTACCGGCCGGTGTAGCTCTCGGGCACTTCGGCGACGTGCTCCGGCGTGCCCTCGGCGACTACCAGGCCGCCGCCGTCGCCGCCTTCGGGGCCCATGTCGATCAGCCAGTCGGCAGTCTTGATCACGTCCAGGTTGTGCTCGATCACCAGGACCGTGTTGCCGGCGTTCACCAGCCTGTTCAGGACGCCGATCAGCTTCTCCACGTCGGCGAAATGGAGGCCGGTGGTCGGCTCGTCCAGGATGTAGATGGTCTTGCCGGTGGGCCGCTTGGCAAGCTCGGCGGCCAGCTTTACGCGCTGCGCCTCGCCGCCGGAGAGCGTGGTCGCCGGCTGGCCGAGCCGGATGTAGTCCAGCCCCACGTCGTGGAGCGTGCGGAACTTGCGGGCGATATTCGGGAGCGAGTCGAAGAACTCGACCGCCTCGGAGATGGTCATGTCCAGCACGTCCGCGATGTTCTTCCCCTTGTACCGCACCTCCAGCGTCTCGCGGTTGTACCGCTTGCCCTTGCACACCTCGCAGGGCACGTAGACGTCCGGCAGGAAGTGCATCTCGATCTTGATGATACCGTCTCCCCGGCACGCCTCGCACCGCCCGCCCTTCACGTTGAACGAGAATCGCCCCTGCTGGTAGCCGCGCATGCGGGCGTCGTGCGTCTTGCTGAACAGGTCCCGGATCAGGTCGAACACGCCGGTGTAGGTGGCAGGGTTGGAGCGCGGCGTGCGGCCTATCGGCGACTGGTCGATGTCGATCACCTTGTCGATATGCTCGACGCCGCGCAGCTCGTCGTGTCTGCCCCAGACTGCGTGCGAGCCGTAGACGCGGTGCATCAGCAGCGGGAAGAGCGTCTCCTGGATGAGCGTGGACTTGCCGGAGCCGGAGACGCCGGTGACCGCGACGAAGAGGCCGAGCGGGATCCTTACCGTTACGTTCCGCAGGTTGTGCTGGTGCGCGCCCACGAGCTCCAGGAGCCGGTCGCCGGGCGCTCGCCGAACGGAGGGCGTTTCGATCTTGCGCGCCCCGCTCAGGTACTGGCCCGTTATGCTCTCCGCGCACTGCTTCACGGCGTCTGGCGTGCCCTGTGCCACGACATGGCCGCCATGCTCGCCGGCGCCGGGCCCGATGTCGATCAGCCAGTCGGCGGCTTCCATCGTCTCCTGGTCGTGTTCGACCACCAGAATCGTGTTGCCAAGCTCGCGCAGGTTCTCCATGGTGCGGATGAGGCGCGTGTTGTCCCGCTGGTGCAGGCCGATGCTCGGCTCGTCCAGGATGTAGAGGACGCCCATTAGGCCGGAGCCGATCTGCGTCGCGAGGCGGATCCGCTGCGCCTCGCCGCCCGCCAGCGTGGCCGCCGCGCGGTCCAGCGTCAGGTAGTTCAGGCCCACGTTGAGCAGGAAGCCGACGCGCGTCCGAATCTCCTTGACGATCTGGCGGCCGATGATCTCTTCGCGCTCCGTAAGCTTGACCGTGTTGAAGAACTCCGCGACCCGCTCCAGCGAGCGCGAGCAGAGGTCCGAAATATCGATACCGCCGACGGTGACGGCCAGCGCTTCGGGCTTGAGCCGCTTGCCGAAGCAGACCGGACAGGGCCGCGCGCTCATGTACTGCTCCAGGTCCTCGCGGATGTAGGTGCTGGACGTCTCCTTGTAGTTCCGGTCCATGATGGCGATGACTCCGGGAAAGTCGGTGTCGAAGTGGCGCGTGCGGCCCCATTTATTTCGGAACTCGACGGTGACATTGCCCTTTACGCCGTACATCAGTCCCTCGAACTGCTTTTCGGACAGATCCTTGATGGGGGTCCGCATCTCGAAGCCCAGCTTCTTTGCGACCGCGGCGAAGAGCGCGGTCCGGTGGTCCGACATGATCTCCTTGCCGGACTTGTAGACGAAGTAGCGGATAGCGCCCTGCGCGATGCTCAGATTGCGGTCCGGCACGATCAGCAGCGGGTCGAACTCGGTCCGGGTGCCCAGGCCGTGGCAGTCCGGGCAGGCCCCGTGCGGCGAATTGAACGAGAAGAGGCGCGGCTCGATCTCTTCAAAATTGAAATCGCCGTCCGCGGTGGTGTAGTTCTCGGAGAAACGGAGCTCCTGGTCCGGGCGGTCGCCGATCGCCTGGACGGAGACGACGGCCAGCCCCTTCGCCCGCTTGAGCGCCTGCTCCAGGCCGTCCGCCACGCGCGAGCGGCTCATGTCCTCCTTCATCACCAGCCGGTCGATGACGATCTCGATCGTGTGCATCTTGTACCGCTCGAGCGTCGGTATCTCCTCGCTGAGATCGACCATCTCGCCGTCTATGCGGGCGCGCACGTAGCCCTCGCGCAGCACATCCTCCAGCTCTTTCCGGTACTCGCCCTTCCGGTCCCGCACGATCGGCGACAGGATGAGGAAGCGCGCGCCGGGCGGCAGCGCCAACACGCGGTCCACCATCTCCTCGATGCTCTGCTTGACGAGCGGCTCGCCGGTCTTGGGATCGTGCGGGACGCCGATGCGCGCGTAGAGCAGGCGGAGGTAGTCGTAGATTTCCGTGACGGTGCCGACGGTCGAGCGCGGGTTCTTGCTGGTCGATTTCTGGTCGATGGATACCGCCGGGCTGAGGCCGTCGATCTGGTCCACGTCGGGCTTATCGTGCTGGCCGAGGAACTGGCGGGCGTAGGCGGAGAGGCTTTCGACGTAGCGGCGCTGGCCCTCGGCGTAGAGCGTGTCGAAGGCGAGCGAGGACTTCCCCGAGCCGCTGAGACCCGTAATCACGACGAGCCGGTCGCGCGGGATGTCGATGTCGATATTCTTAAGATTGTTCTGGCGCGCGCCGCGAATGCGGATCACGTTGCGCCCGGACAGGGCTTGCTCGCCGGCTTCGAGCGCGGCCAGCTTGGCCGCGAGCGCCTTCTCCTCGCCGTCCGCTCTACAATAGCCGTTCTCGCCGTGCGCCTCCGCGCCAGGTGTCGCCGCTCGCTCTTTCCGACTCATTCTTCCCGCCTTAGCCGCCGTTGTCGTCCAGGTCACCCGTCCAAAACATGCCGACGAAATTCTAGCATATTTCCTCGGCCGAATCCAGCCGGCGCCGTCTGAAAAGCCAGCCAGAGCACAGCGAAAGCCCCGCCTCGCAGACCGCGAGACGAGGCTTCCCAAGCCGACAATCGCGCGGGTCAGGCCCGCGATTTAGCTGGAGGCTCTGTAATATCGCACAAGCCAGTTGAGCCAGCGCGCTCCGCGGGAATACGGCGTGATGCGCTCAGTTCCGACGCCGATCCCGACACCGCGCCGAACGTGCGTGACCGTAGGGCGGGCGTGAGGGCTCCAGCGCGTACCCGGCTAGCCTTGCGCCCCACGGCTCGCGAACGGGCGTTGGCCGGGCCCGCGGCATCGCCTAACGCGACGTCCCACCGCGCAACGTCTCCAGTTCGGCCCGCAGGCGCGCCAACTCCGCCTCCGCCTCGCGCCGGGCCCGCGTCTCGGCCTCAACGGCCGCCTCCGCCTTCTCGCGCAACTGCTCGATCTCTTCAGTCGTCGGGATCAGCTCACCGCAATCAGGATCAAAGAATCGCAGGTAAAGGCCGTCTGCGAGCAGATCGAGCCCTAACTGATCACTAGTGAGCCTGTCGCCCATGAGCGGGATCGGCTGATATTCGCCTTGCGCGAGCCGGAACCCCTGCAGCTTCACGGGGTAGCGACCGCCCACTGGGTCGAACAGGAAGTACTCCCGGACGCCGAGCGCCCGCTCGTAAAGGTCCTTCTTGCCGGATAGGTCCGACTGCCAGGTCTTGTCGGAGGCGAATTCGAACACCACGTCGGGGGTTCTGCCTCCCTCTTCCCAGGTCTTATAGACGCCGCGTATGCGCCGGCCCGCGCCCTTCACCACGTAGAGATCGGGCGCGACCACCAGTCCCTTCTCGTTCCGGTCCCAGTAGATGAAGTTGTTGGCCGCGATGTGTACGTCAGACGGATCTGGATAGACGCGTTTGAGCAACTCGAACGCGGTGTGGATCGAGAGGTAGTGGTAGTCGGTTTCGCCCACGCGGTTCTCCTCCTCCTCCGGGAAGCAGTCCGGCCCCAGGCTGTCGTAGTAGTCCAACTCCTCGTCGGTGAAGACTCCCGTGCTGAGGCGCGGCCTCCGAATAGTGGTAAGAGACATCGTTCTGTTCCCCCGGCCCGGCGAAACGTGCTGCGGTCGCTTACATTATACGGCATGGACCGGACTCGCATGGTACGATGGATTGGCGGGCTATTTGGGCCTGTCGGAAGATTCTCGCGAAACCGCGCGGTGGCTGCGACAGTAATCGAGTCAATCACCCGGATAACCTCGACGTCGGGCGTCATCGCGTTTGCCTGCCGGGATCGCTCGTCCGAATTACGCGGCCACTGCATCCCGAACCGCCCCAATCCCCATCCTTGCGGACGATGACGGGAGTGGGACGGATTTAAGGCTCCGCATTTCGCCGCGCCGCGAACGCAATATTACGTTTTAGATCGGTTTGGGCTGCCTCGTTGGCAGAAAGGACGTAAGAGCATGACCCTCGCAGTCGTTCAGGGAACCGTGGGATTCGTCGCATTGATGATAGCGACATGGACCGGACTGCTTGTCTCGGTGGCGTTTCTGCTGCCGCGCGGCGTTGCACGGTCGGAGCAGTTGGTGGCTTCAGAGCCCTGGTGGTGCCTGCTGCGCGGCGCCGGCCTCGGACTTGTCGTCCTGATCGGTATGTGGGCTCTGGGCGCCGGGCCGGGCATCGTGAAGCTGTTCGGCTTCAGTCTCACGATAGGGGTGGGCGCCCTGGCCGTGATCGGCGCAGCGGGTCTGGTCCAGATGATCGGGCGGCGCGGCCAGCCGGAGGGCGGAGCCGCCACGTTCGGCACGGTCCTGCGCGGCAGCCTGGTCTACAGCCTGGCGCTCGGCTTCCCATTTATCGGCTGGTTTGTGTTCGCGCCGCTCTCGCTCATCGTGGCGGCCGGCGCGGGCGTGATGGCGCTCGTACCGGAGCCGAGCCGCGCCTTCTATCCGCCCTCGATGCCGCCGACCGGCAACGACTACGATCTGTCGGGCAGCACCGGCGCCATCTCGTAGGCAGCCGATATCGGACAGCCGAATCGGGTTCGTTTCGCAATTTCGCGGATTGTTTGAGTCCGCCCGATTTGGCGGATCGGACCGAGCCCTTCGCAGGCAATCGAGCATGAAGAAGCCAATGGAAAGCCAAACACAGTCCACCCTATCGCGCCGCGACTGGCTGCGCCGGGGAGCGCTCGCCGGCGCGGGACTCGCGCTCGCCGGCACCGGTTGCGCGGACGTCGGGCGGCAGGTGCGAAGCGTGACCGGACCGACGCCCCCGGACTGGGGACCGCTGCCGGCAGAGAGCCCGCAGGCGGCGCAGGCGCTCCGCGTCCTCAATCGGGCCGCTTTCGGACCGCGGCCGGGCGACGTGGCGCGCGTCGCGACGATGGGCGCGCAGGGATGGATCGAGGAGCAGCTCGCCGTTACCAGGCCGGAGCAGGCGCAGCGTGACTGGGCGCGAAGGAAACCGCTCTTCAAGGGCGCGGCCAAGCCGGAGCTGCCGGAGGCCGAGGACTACGATCCGGACGAGGATCCGGGGCTGCGCTGGCGCGTCGCGAGCCTGGACATCCACCAGATCGAGGCCGAAGACCCGGACCAGCTCTACTGCCACGACGACGGTCAGCTCGTCCGCGAGACCGGCCAGGCGGCGCTGCTGCGCGCGACGTACAGCCGGCACCAGCTCCGCGAGGTGATGGCCGACTTCTGGACCAACCACTTCAACATCTACGCGCTGAAGCTGGAGGGCCGGTCGCTCGTGCCGGTCGATACCGAGCGCGTCATCCGTCCGCACGTGCTGGGCAA
>DATGJU010000285.1:0-6360 GCA_035295045.1 Chthonomonadaceae bacterium | reverse complement strand
ACCGCGGAGCGTGGCTGCGGTGCGGTCTCCGGCGCGGCCTCGGCTACGGCGGCCGTGGTGGCTCGAGCCTCGGCTCGCGGCGGCGTCACCGCGACGCGGTTGTCCGAGATCACCTCGGTGGTGTCCGCGATCGTCTTCGATCTATTTCGAGGCATATCGCTCCGCAAATTCCCTGTGGAATTGGCTGAATGCGTTCGTCCGAATGCTCGTACGGATGTCGCGCATCAGCCTGTGGTAAAAGAACAGGTTGTGATAGGTGGTAAGGCGCGGACCGAGCATCTCGTTGGCGCGGAACAGGTGCCGGACATAGGCCCGGGTGTGGCGCGAACAGACAGCGCAGTCACAGTTCGCGTCGAGAGGGCCGAAATCCTCGTTGTACTGCGCGTTCCGCATGTTCAGCACGCCGCACGACGTGAACACCTGGGCATTTCGGGCGTTCCGCGTGGGGAGCACGCAGTCGAACATATCCACCCCGCGCGCCACCGCGTCCAATATGTCGAGCGGCGTGCCGACGCCCATCAGGTAGCGCGGCTTGCCGGCGGGCAGGAGGGCGGACACGGCGGTGATCGTCTCGTTGCGCGCGGCAGGTTCCTCGCCCACTGCCAGGCCGCCGATGGCATAGCCGGGCAGGCCCAGGCCGACCAAGAGCTGGGCGCTCTCCCGTCGCAGCTCCGGGTATACGCCGCCCTGGACGATGCCGAACAGCGCCTGCGGCCAGCCGCCCGTGGCCAGGCGGCCCGCTTCGTCGTAGGCATCGAGACAGAGGCGCGCCCAGCGGTGCGTCCTGTTCATCGCCTCGCGGGCGTAGTCCACGGTGCACGGAAAGGGCGCGCACTCGTCGAAAGCCATCACGATGTCTGCGCCGAGGCTGCGCTGGATACTCATCACGGAGTCGGGCGTGAAGGTGTGGCGGGAGCCGTCGATGTGCGACTGGAACTCTACGCCGTCCGCCCCGATCCGGCGCAGTCCCGTGAGGCTGAAGACCTGGTAGCCGCCGCTGTCCGTGAGCAGCGCGCCGCTCCAGCCCTGGTACCGGTGCAGCCCGCCGGCGCGGGCGATCAGCTCCTCGCCAGGCCGGAGGTGCAGATGGTAGGTGTTGCCGAGGATAATGCCGAAGCCGATCTCCTCCAGCTCGCCCGGCGTCATCGCCTTCACGGTCGCCTGCGTGCCGACAGGCATGAAGACGGGGGTCTCCTCCGTGGCGTGCGGGAGAGTGAGGAGACCGCATCGGGCGGCGAGATCCGGCTCATCGGAGGTGTGCGTAACTGCGAAGGCGAAGGGCGGCCAGGCGTTGCTCATGGTCGGTTGGATTATACCATGAGCCCGAGCCGGCGAGCGGCGCGCGCTGGCCGCCCTTCGCGTCTTCCCTACTCCACCGTCACGCTCTTCGCGAGGTTGCGGGGCTGGTCGATCTCGCAGCCGCGCGCCCGCGCCACGTAGTACGAGAGAAGCTGCATCGGAACCATCGCGACGATCGGCATCAGGGCATCGAGCGTGGCGGGCACCGCGATCACCTCGTCGGCCGAGTCGGATACGGGGTCGCCCTCGCGCACGACGGCGATGACCGTACCCTCGCGCGCCTTCACCTCCTTCAGGTTGCTGGCCATCTTCTCCGCGGTTGCAGGCTGCGTGCATAGGCCGACGACTGCCACGCCCGGCTCGACGAGCGCGAGCGGGCCGTGCTTCATCTCGCCGGCCGGGTAGGCCTCGGCGTGGATGTAGCTGATCTCCTTCAGCTTGAGCGCGGCCTCGAGCGCTGCCGCGAAGTCGTAGCCGCGGCCGAGGAAGAAGAAGCAGCTATGCCGGCAGAGCCGCTCCGCGAGCGCGGCGATCTCCGGCTCGCGCTCCAGGCAGGCCTCCACCATCTCCGGCAGAGCGCGGAGCGCGTTGACGTGGCTGGCGATGGCGGCGCGGAGGGCCGAGGCGCGCTCTCCGTCTGCGGCGGCGACTGATGGATTGGCCGGACCGGACGGATGGACCGCGCCGGCCGCGGAGCCCGTCTCCTGCGCAGTCGCCGGAGCGCCGGCTATCGCCCCTGCGTCGATCTGGGCGAGGTACAGGCCAAGGAGCGTGAGCGCGGTAAGCTGTGCCAGGTAGGCCTTCGTCGAGGCGACGCCGATCTCCGGGCCGGCCTGGGTGAGGAGCGAGGCATCCGCCTCGCGGGCCAGGGTACTGCCGACGACGTTTACGATCGCGAGAGTGGTCGCGCCGCGCGCCCTGGCCTCCCGCATGGCGGCCAGCGTATCCGCGGTCTCGCCGGATTGGGAGATCAGTACGACAAGTGTCTCCTGGTCAACCAGAGGGTCGCTATAGCGGAACTCGCTGGCGACGCTCGTCTCCACGGGCCGGCGCAGTAGCTGCTCGAAAAGCCGCTTGGCGACCACTCCCGCGTGGTAGGCGGTGCCGCAGCCGACGATGGCGACGCGGCGGAAGCGGCGCCACTCCTCCGGGCGGAAGGGCAGGCTCGGCAGCGCCACCGCGCCGTCGTCCGTCAGGCGGCCGCGAAGCGTATCGCGCACGGTCCTCGGCCCCTCGTGGATCTCCTTCAGCATGAAGTGGTCGAATCCGCCCTTTTCGGCCGCGGCATCGTCCCAGGTGATGTCGAGCGGCGCGCGATCGACGAGGCAGCCGTCCATATCCATTGCCACGACGCTTTGCCGGGTGATCAGCGCGCAGTCGCCATCCTCCAGCAGGATCACGCGGCGCGTGAAGCGCATAACGGCCGGGATGTCGGAGGCGAGGAAGTTCTCTCCCTCGCCGAGACCGATGACGAGCGGCGAGTCCCTTCGCGCGACGAAGACGGTGTCCGGCGTCTGCTGCGCGATGACGGCGATGGCATACGCGCCGCGAAGGCGCCGCAAGGCCGTCCGCGCCGCCGCCGCGAACTGGTCCGGCGCGAGCGCTTCGCGGCCGATCGCGGCGGCCATCGAGTCGATCTCTCGCTCGATCAGATGGGCGATCACCTCCGTATCCGTCTCCGAGAGGAATTCGTGACCGGCGGCGATCAGCTCCCGCCGCAGCTCTGCGTAGTTCTCGATGATGCCGTTGTGGACGACGGCGATTCGGCCGGAGCAGTCCCGGTGCGGATGGGCATTGGCCTCGCTCGGCCGGCCGTGCGTGGCCCATCGCGTGTGGGCGATCGCAACCCGCGTGGCGCTGTTATCGAGGCCCTCCAGCGCGCGCTCCAGATTCGCGATCTTGCCGGTAGCCCGCACCACGTGTACCTGCGTACAGTTGGGAAACGCGACGCCCGCCGAGTCGTAGCCGCGATACTCCAGCCGCTTGAGATTCGTGAGCGCCGTGGATACGGCGGACCGCTCGCCAACGTAGCCCGTAATGCCGCACATGTTCCGAGGTCTCCTATCGATCGCGGGGCGCCCTCGCGCCCCGGTCGCCATCCGTGCTTTGCCTTGCTGTGTATTGATGATTGGCCGCGAGCGCGGCCCCGGTCACGCTGAATATGCCAGATCGTCGTCGTTTTCCCGGTGAACGGCCCTGGCTGGCCAGTGCGTCCCATCCGACGTCTCACATGCGTCTCGCCCGTCCGCTCGCCGGAGGGCAGTTCAGTCGCCAGGCGCGGCCTCGTACTCCAGGACCGTCCCGGCCTCCGCCAGGTGCGCGGACAGCGCCGACAGGTCCGCGCGCTGCTCGTCGGTGAGCGCCTCCGTGACGATCCGGACGCGCTTGCCGGCGAGACTGTCGCCGCCGAAGCTCCAGGGGTGCCGGCGGCCAAGCTTCGAGCTGTCTGCGGCCACCACGATCTCCGGCACGCCGGCGAGAAGCTGCTTCAGGAATGCGGCCTCTTCCGCCCGGTGCGAAAACAGCTCCAGCGTCTGCTGGGCGCCGGCAGGCCCGAAGAGGACGCCGCTCGCGCCGACGATCGCGACCTCCGGCTGGAATGCGCTGCGCAGCTCCGGGGAGTGGAAGGCGCAGTCCTCGGCCGCATAGATTTCGCCGAGCGCGCCGGTCGAAACTCCGGCCGAAACCAGCTCCAGGAGCGCCGGCACGCTGTTCGTGAACACGATCAGGTTGCGCGGGCCGTCGCCCTCCATCCCTGCCCGCCGGATCTCCCGCGCAACGGCGAAGGGCGTGCTGCCCGCCGTGAGCGCGACCGCTGTCCCATCCTCCAGCCTTGCAACGATCGCCCGCGCTATCCGCTCCTTTGCCTCCGCGTGGCGGTCGAGCTGGTCGGTAAAGTAGCCGGGACTGAAGCCTGGCCGCGATACCACGACGCGCCCGCGCTGCAGCTCGATTCCCTGGACCCGGCGGAGCAGCTCTTGAAGCGACTCCAGGTCGCGGCGGACGGTGCGCGCATCGCACCGCATGGCGGCGGCCAGATCGTCTAGGTCCTCGCCGCCCTCTGCCGCGGCGAGATGCTCCAGAAGCCTCATTTTGCGCGATTCGGCCTGCTCCGCCACCGTCCGTGCTCCACTGCGCCACAAAGTGGTCAGATTATACACCAATACAGCGAGAACTCAATCCCAAAGTACCATTGTTTTCGATAGTCGTGACAGAATCTTAGTACAGAAGCGCATGAACCATGGGGATCCTCACCATTTCGTGGGTCTGCGCCTACAAAACTGGTGAGGGATAAGCGCGTGTAACACGCGGAGGGCGTCGCAGCCGCAGACCGGGGTTGCAACTCCGCGAGCCTTGCGGACCGCTCTTCACCCGGTCGCCGCGGGCGCGGGTGGGACGCCTGGGATCGTTGCAACTCCGGGAGGCTCACCGGGTGCTCCGCGCCGGCGCGCTGCCCTCGGAGGCCGTCAGTTGGCTGTCGCGATAGGCGCGCGATCCCTGCGCGGACCGGCGGCGGGAGCCTGCAATTGCCCGGTGCGCGGAACCGGGGTACGGATGTCGGAACCGCCTTCCGATCACGCGGTTCGGCGCGGCCGCGGGAGGGCGGATTGCTGCGCACGCGGGCACTTGACAGCCGTCCGAATTGGCCCTAAAATGGGTCTACGCCGGACCTGGAGGTCAGGCGAGAAAGCGAACGGGGAAATGGATGGCGGGACACAGCCAAGACGGCGGATCAGTCCTGGGCGGAGGCGGCGGAGGCGGCTGCGACGGCTGGCGCGGCTCGCCCTGCTCTGCGCCATCGCCGTGGCTATCGTACTCGCGTGCGTTGGCCTGGCGCGGCGGCATACGCCGGTCCGGCGGTTGACGGCGGCCATACCGATGTACCCCGACCCGCCGGGGATCGTCCTGCACTCGTCCATGACCCCGGGAGAGGTGCACGGCGAGCCGATCGATGCGAAGCGCCTAGACGAGATCCACGCTGAGGACCATCCCCAATGGGCGACCACCTTCGAGGGGAAGGTGTACCACATCGGCTATCACTACGTGGTCCTGCCGGACGGAACGGTGGAACAGGGCCGGCCAGACCACTGCATCGGCTGCCATGCCCCGCACTTCAATACCTGGCTGGGGATCTGCATGGTCGGCTCGTTCGATCCCTCCGATCCGCATCACTGGAAGCCGTCCCGCCCGACCGAGCGACAGCTCGCCGCGCTCATTGGCCTCTGCGAGCGGCTGATGTCACAGTACCACATTCCGCCGGAGCGCGTGCTGCGGCATCGGGATACGAAGCAGACGTGGTGCCCCGGCCGCAGGTTTCCGTACGACTTGGTGATGGCCCAGCTGCGCGCCTACTCGGCGGTCCATCCCGAGACGCACGCGCCGCAAGTGACCGTTGCGGCGATAATGCCGGCGGTTGGCGTGGCGGCGGGCGGCGGGCGGTAACGTCGAGCCGGCGGGCGCGGCGCCGGGCGGCGGTTGCGGCGCGCGGCAATCCGCCGGACGGCGCCCGTGGTGCGTTCGGAGAGATGGCATCGCGCTCGGGCGGATCGTTACCGAACGCGCCCGCGAGAGCGCTGGCAGTCGTCGGGTCGCGAACGGGGTGCGCGCCGGAGCCGGCGCTAGTGGCTGCGGCGGAGCGCGGCCAGGAACTGGTCGAAGTTGTACTGCGGGTCGTAGCCGAGCCAGGTGGCGGCCTTGCGGATGTCGTACCGGTGGTGAACGAGCGGCGCCGCGAGACCGTGTTTCGCCAGGAGGTCCGCGGATCCGGGAAAATACCGCTCCAAAACGGCCTGCGGATCGGTCACGAGATCCGGCCAGTCCTCGTCGACGAACGGCTTCTGGCTCTGGATGAGAAACGTCTCGCATCCGAACGCTTCGGCGACCACGGCGCCGAGAGCAAGCTCGTTGGCCTGCGCCACGTCGTCGCGATCGAGCCAGTTGTTGAGGCGGCCGATTCCGGAGGTGCGCCAGTCCGCCGCGAGAAAGCAGCCGTACCGAAGGATTGCGATCTTGAGGGCGTGCTTTCGCGCGTAGAAGCGGCACATCTCCTCGCCGAGCAGC
>DATGJU010000284.1:0-10259 GCA_035295045.1 Chthonomonadaceae bacterium | reverse complement strand
CGCCTCAAATCCGCCTCCTGCAACCTTTTTCACAAAACAGGCGAAAGTCCCAGAACAAATCCGCGCATCGGCCGTCGTTGCATTCGGACTTGTTTGGCCTCATACCTGACCGCGGATCGAGATGCGCGCGGGTCGATATTGCGGGTTCTTATTGCCACTATCGCAACACAATAACCGTTGCGGGTTACCGGGCAATTTGTGGAAGAAGGACGATGAAGCCTCGAAATAATGCGGGAGAACCCTGGACAATGAGAATTGCTAAGGAGACGTGGATCATCATGGCCATCGGATTGGCCGATCTCGCCACGACGATCCTGTTCATCAAACACCACGGCGCGCAGGAGGCGAATCCGCTCTTCCAGCGGTATTGGGAGATGGGTCTCGCGGCGTTCATTCTGGCAAAGGTGGCCCTTCTGGTCGGGCCTCTGTACCTTCTGGAATGGGCGCGATTGCACCGACCGCGCTTTACCTCTTGGGCGCTGCGTGGCGCCATCGTGGCCTATCTGCTCATGTACGGCGTTGGAGTTGCCAGGCTGAACGGCGTGCCCGCGGCCTCGGCGGCCGAGCTTGAGATGGCGGACACGGAGCTGCTCACGCCGCCGCGGCCGCATATGCAGGCGCATTTCCGTCCAACGCTTCACGCTATCAGCGAGACCGCGACAGCCGGTCGGCCGGTCGCCGGCGCTACGACTGTGGTCGCGTATTAGCTGGTGGCTAGTAGCGGGCAGCTGGTATGGGTAGTAGGTAGCTGGCGAAGGCAGTGAAGGCGTGGTGCGGTCGCTGGTGTCTGTCGGGTGCGTCCGGATCACGGTGTTCGTCCGGCAGCGCGGCGCGGAGCGGCGGTCAGCGCGGGCAGCGGTAGATAACCAGCCTCGATGGCCCGGCGCCGTGTTCGTCGCTGCGCCACGCGACGCGCCAGGCGCGCAGTATCTGGGCCGTCTTCGGGTCCAGGTCGACGTGGTCCTCGAACATGTTGCTCACCGCCGCGTACCGGTAGTACCCGCCGGCCAGGCGCTGAAGGAACAGCGGCTTGGGCGCGTGGATGGGCATCGGCTGGAACTGCGAGTCCAGATTTGGTACCCCTCCCAGGTAGACCAGGTACCAGTGCGCGACGTTCACCGGCTGCGAGCCGACCATGATCTTGTCTCCGGGCTGCCAGGAGGCCGCGAGGGCCCGCGCGGCGGCCGGCCAGCGCGAAAGCTGCGCGCGCGCGTCCATTCCCGGCAGCGGCACGCGTGGCGACCAGCGCAGGATTGGAACCGCGATGAGCAGAATCGCCAGCGTGGCAAGCGGCCTCCAGGCGAGGCTGAGCCCGTAGAGCGCCAGGCCGCCCATAAGCGTGAGAAACGGGAGGCAGTGGGCCAGGTACTCCGGCCCGATAATATGCGCCCGGTGCGCCGCGAAGAGCAACAGGGCCGACAGTGCCAAAAGCGGCACGACGCCGGCGTTCAGCCTGCGCGCGACGGCGAGACCGATCAGACCCGGAGCTGCCAGCGCATATACCGCGAAGAACGGGCGATAGTCGTTCCAGTACCAGTAGGCGTACGACCACTTGGGCGCGACGAGATAGACGCTGCTCCCGACATTGACGGGGAACGACTCCGAATGCCGCATCATGATGTAGTGCCGCAGCATCCGCACCGACTCACCAGCGAGGCCGCAGGGCCACACCACCACCGCGATGCCGAGGAAAAGCGCGGCGCCGATCGCCAGCCACGCCAGCGGCGCCCTACCGCTCTGTGGCCCGGCCGTCGGCGCCGGGGCGTCGGCGTCATAGAGTCCGATCCCGCGTGCCCGGCGCGCCTGCTGCCTGCCGCGCAGCATGTCGATCCCGAACAGGATCGCCACGGCCGCCATCGCGGAGGCTCCCGCCACGAAGAACATCTCCGAAGTCACGAACAGGAGTCCCATCACCGCCATCGCGCCCGTGATCCACCGCCAGTCGCGGTCCCGCGCGTACTCGGCGAGGCACCAGAGCAGCAGCATCAGCTCGAGGATGATAGGGGACCACGGCAGCGCGTGCGAGGCCATGCGCACGATGGCCGGTGAGATCGCCGCCAGGAGCGCGCAGGCCGCCGCGATCTCGCGACGCCGGTCGAAGAGGGCCAGCCCGCAGAGGTAGACCGCGCCGATCGCGAGTCCGCCCGCGACGACGAAGGGCATCCGGATCGTGTGGTCGTCGGCGCCGAATCGGTGGGCGATCGCGATCAGATCGACGGTGAGCGGAGCGTGGTAGTGGCGGCCGGCGACCAGTCTGTCCGGCTCGCGCGGCGAATCGGACCGGTCCCAGCGGTTCGCCTCGAAGCCGCGCGTCGAAGCCAGCGCGTAGTCGGCCTCGTCGGAGTAGAGATCGCCGCGCGCATGCTGGTAGAATCCAGCCGCCGAGATCGCCGCCAGCGCGAGGAACACGAGCAGGTCCAGCCACCATAGGCTGCGTGGCCGCGCCGCAGCGGGCGGTTCGCCGTCCTCCAGGTCCCCTGGGCCGGCATCCGGCTCCGCGACCAGCTCTTCGGCCGCGCGGGACTCCGCCAGCGCGGCCGAATCGTCCACCACCGCGTCGGCTGCATCGAGCTGCTCTTGAAGCGACCGCGCGGCCGGCGGCCGGGCGGGACCCTCGGCCGGCGCCTCCCCGGCGGACGGTTGGACCGGCGCTGCGGAATCCCCCTCCGAGCCGGCCGTGGAAGCGGAACCGCAGGGCTCGCGGTCCACGGCAGCATGTCCGAGCGGGGCGCTATCCGCGGACGCGGCGCCGGCCGAGTCTGCCTGCGGCTCCGTGTCGCCCACTCCGGCCGGGCCGGTCGAGGGGCCGGCCGCGATATCGAGCTTTGGTTTGGCGTCTGGTTCGGATTCTGGCTCGGGATGCATGGGCGCCTGTCGGAGTCGCTGGCACGGAAGACGTGAGCCATTGCGACACGGAGCAGGCGATTTCCTGCACGCGCGCCGTTTCGGCCGCCTTCAATCGGCGGCCTCTTCCGGCGCCTTCACTGGCGGCAACGCGCGATTGCAAATGATCGGAGAGCGCGGACAATGGTAGGATCGTTTTACAACTGGATCGGGCGGCTTCGCCGGGGCGGGCGGCTGCCGCCCGGCATCCGCGTCGGCAGGGGCGTGCATATCGGCGACGCCTCGCGCTTCGACTGGTCGCACGGACGCCACATCACCATAGGCGACGGGGCCGTCCTGGCGCCGGGCGTGCGGATCCTCTGCCACGATGCCGCCTGCCGCGCCCTGGTCGGCGGCACGTGGGTCGCGCCCGTCACGATCGGCGCGGGCGCGTTCATCGGTACGGAGGTGGTGCTGATGCCCGGCGTGACTGTCGGCGAAGGCGCGCTGGTCGCCGCCGGCGCGGTCGTGACGCGGGACGTGGCTCCAGGCGAGATCGTCGCCGGAGTGCCGGCGCGGCCGATTGGAAGCGTGGCGGACCTGGTGGCGAGCCGCAAGGCGGCGCTGGCTGCGCACCCGCAGTTTCGGTCAGGAGTCTACGATGCAGACAGCCTGACGCCCGAGCAGGATGCAGAGCTTCGCGCCGCCGTTGCGGAGCACGGTGGCTACTATCTCGTCTGAGGCCGGGCCGCCCGTCCGACCGTCGGCCTGTTACGCCCTATGCCACGGCGACCACGTGACGTTCGTCGTCGCGCACATCCGCGCCCGTCCGGCCGTCGGACCAGTACGCGACCTACGCCGCGGCCCGTCGAGGGGTCGGTCTATCATATCCTCGTCCGCGCGTTCCCCAAGTCTCCCGATGCGGGGACCGCCTGCCGCCTCCATTAAGTGGTAACATAGGAAAGGCAACCGGACTCCAATATGGGTAACGCACGTACGCGCACGGGGGACCACCGAATGAGATTTGCAGTAGGCTTCGGCGCGCTGGCCGCGGCGCTCGGCGCCGGAGCGCTTCTGGCCGCCGCCGGCTCGCCGGCGCAGCAGGCGGCAGCGAAGCCGAACGCGCCGACCGCGCAGGCGGCCGAGTTCTTCGAGACCAGCGTCCGCCCGCTCCTGTTCGAGAAGTGCTTCGGCTGCCACGGCGCGAAGGTGCAGCAGGGCGGCCTCCGGCTCGACAGCCGCGCCACGGCGCTCGCCGGCGGCGGCAGCGGTCCCGCTATCGCGGCAGGCAATCCGGACGGCAGCCTGCTCATCAAGGCCGTCCGCTACGAGTCCGCGCGCAAGATGCCACCCTCCGGCAAGCTGAAGCCATCCGAGATCGCCGCGCTTACCGACTGGGTGAAAATGGGCGCGCCCTGGCCGGACGCGAAGCCTCAGGCGGCGCCGGCAGCCAATCCCGCGTCGACGCACTGGTCGTTCCTGCCCGTGAAGCGCGCCGCGCCGCCGAAGGTCAAGAACGCGGCGTGGGTCAAGTCGCCCATAGACAGGTTCATCCTCGCGAAGCTGGAGGCAAAGGGCCTCACGCCCGCCCCGCCGGCCGACCGGCGCACCCTGATCCGCCGCGCGACCATTCAGCTTACCGGCCTGCCGCCGACCACGGACGAGATTCAGGCCTTCGTCGCCGACAGGTCGCCGAACGCCTTTGAAAAGGTCGTGGATCGGCTGCTGGCGTCGCCCGCCTACGGCGAGACCTGGGGCCGCCACTGGCTGGATGTGGCGCGCTACGCCGACACGAAGGGCTACGTCTTCACGGAGGATGCGGTCCTCCACAACGCCTACACCTACCGCGACTGGGTCATCCGCTCGGTGAACGAGGACCTGCCGTACGACCAGTTCATCATCGAGCAGCTCGCGGCGGACAAGCTGCCCATGGGTGACGATCACCGCTCGCTGGCGGCGCTCGGATTTCTCACGGTCGGCAGGCGCTTCCTGAACGATCCGGTGTTCATCAACGACGACCGGATCGACGTGACCACGCGCGGCCTCATGGCGCTTACGGTCGGCTGCGCCCGCTGCCACAACCACAAGTTCGACCCGATCCCGTCGAAGGACTACTACGGCCTCTACGGCGTCTTCGCGAGCAGCAGCGAGTCGAACCCGCCGCCGCCCATCTCGCCGAAGTCGATCTCCGAGCCTTACGAGAAGTACAACGCCGAAGTCCGCGACCTGCAGGGCCAGCACGACCGGCTGGTGCGCGAGCAGGTCGTCAAGCTGCGCCGCAAGGTGGAGCAGTCGCCCGCGGACGTGCCGCAGGAGATCAAGCAGGTCCTCCAGTCGATCCGGCAGGAGGCGCTTCCGGACGCCCGCCAGTTAAAGAGGCTCTCGCCGCAGTTCGAGGCCGAGGCGCAGAAGACGCTTGCCGCGGTGCAGGCAAAGCAAGACGATCTCGGCAAGCACGCCCCGCCGACCCCCGAATTCGCGATGGCGATGCAGGACAACGACCGGCCGTTCGATCCCTACGTCTTTATCCGCGGAAACCCCGGCAACCACGGCGAGGCCACCACGCGCCACTTCCTCACGTGCATCGCGGGACCGGATCCGCAGCCCTTCAAGAACGGAAGCGGCCGGCTGGAGCTGGCCCGCGACATCGCCAGCAAGGACAACCCGCTGACGGCTCGCGTCTTCGTGAATCGCATGTGGCTGTACCACTTCGGGTACGGCCTGGTGCGTACGCCTGGCGACTTCGGAATGCGCGGCGAGACGCCGAGCCACCCGGAGCTGCTGGACTGGCTGGCGAGCGAATTCATGGCGAACGGCTGGTCGATGAAGAAGCTGCACAAACAGATTCTGCTCTCCAGCGCCTGGCAGCAGTCGAGCGAGGGCACGCCGAGGGCGTTCGCCGTCGATCCGGAGAACCGGCTCCTGTCCCACCAGAACCGCCAGCGGCTCGATCTCGAGGCGCTCCGCGACTCGGTCCTCTTCGTCGCCGGCACGCTCGACCGGACCGTCGGCGGCAAGGCGGTCGAGATAACGACCGCGCCCTACTCGACCCGGCGGACCGTCTACGGCTTCATCGACCGCCAGAACCTGCAGGGCCTCTATCGCACGTTCGACTTCGCCAGCCCGGACGCCAGCAGCGCCCAGCGCTACCGCACTACGGTGCCGCAGCAGGCGCTATTCATGATGAACAGCCCGTTCCTCGTGGAACAGGCAAAGGCGCTCGCAAAGCGCGAAGGAGCGGCGTCGCCGGACAACACGGCCCGGATCCGCGCGGCCTACGCCACGCTGTTCGGGCGCGCGCCCACCGCGGAGGAGACCGTCTACGGAGTCCAGTTCCTGCAGGGCGCGGCGCAGGTCCGGACCGCCGCCGCAGGCCAGGCTGCGCTGACTCCGTGGGAGGAGTACTGTCAGGCGCTCCTCATGACCAACGAGTTCACCTTCGTCGATTAGCAGCAGGGCGCGCGTCCCGACCGCCGATCCGCCATTCCAGCCTGAGTCTTGCCCGGACGCGCGAGCGGCGGGAAGGCGCTTGCAATTCAGCGGCAAATCCAGTACAATCTAACGGCTCTGGCTGCGGAATCGGCCAACCGCAAACGTATACGTAATAGGCAGCATTTTCAAACCCAGCCGCCACACCCGGAATTACAAGCGGCGGCGTTCGGCAAGATAGTAACTCTTAAGGAGCGATACACCTGATGGCAACTCTCGAACTTCCGACGACGACCGGCGTCACCCTCTCCGAGCGCGCCGCCGAGGAGATCCGCGGCCTGCTGGATCGGCAGGGCAAGTCGGATGCCGCGCTGCGCGTGTTCGTCTCCGGCGGCGGCTGCTCCGGCCTCAATTACGGTATGGCGATCGACGACAGCATCGAGGAGGGCGACGTCGTCTACAACTGTCACGGCGTCAAGGTCGTGGTGGATCCGATGAGCGTCAACTACATCAAGGGCGCTTCGGTCGACTACGTCGAGGACGTGATGGGCGGCGGCTTCAAGATCGACAATCCGAACGCAGTGCGCTCCTGCGGCTGCGGCAGTTCCTTCGCCACCGAGGAGGAGGAGGGCCAGACCTCCGGCGGCGGATGCTGCAGCTCGGGCGGTGGCGGCTGCGGCTGCAGCTAGGCCTCGCCACAAACCAGCTTGAAGAAAGCGCGAGGGCGATTCGCCCTCGCGCTTTCGATTCCAGTCTCGTACGGCTAAATCGATACAGGTATACTGTCGTCGCCATGCGACCCGCGGTGAAGACCCCGCTAGAGCCTGCAGCTTCCGCCCGTACGGCCCCTGGTCCTTCGCGGGTTCCCAATCCATAGACCGATACTCCGTGCCGCGCATGGCAGGCGCACCAGGAGACGCTCCCCAGATGTACAATCCCGAGAACCCGCTCATTGTCCAGTCCGACCGGACCGTCATGCTGGAGGTGGACAATCCGCGCTACGAGGTGTGCCGCGATCAGCTCTCGGGCTTCTGTGAGCTGATCAAGAGCCCGGAGCATATCCACACCTACCGGCTGACCGCTCTCTCGCTCTGGAACGCGCGCGCGGCCGGCATGTCCGCCGAGGAGATGGTCGGCGTCCTCAATGAGTTCTCGAAGTACGAGGTGCCCGGAAACATTCTCCACGACATCCGCGACTACGTCGGCCGTTACGGCCGGCTGAAGCTCACCAAGGAGGACGGCTGCCTGCTTCTCCGCGCGGAAGACAACCTGCTGATGACGGAGATTCGCCACAACAAGGCGATACAGCCGTTCCTGATCGCGCCCCGCGATGCGCGCACGGTCGAAGTCCCGCTCCTGGAGCGTGGTCGGCTGAAGCAGGCGCTGCTCAAGATCGGCTTTCCGGTCGAGGACCTGGCCGGATACATCGAGGGCGACGCGATCGACTTCCGACTGCGCGAGATCGCCCGGTCCGGCGCGCCGTTCCTCCCGCGACCGTACCAGGACATGGCGGCGGGAGCGTTCTGGGCGAACGGTGCGGTGACAGGCGGCAGCGGCGTGCTCGTGCTGCCCTGCGGCGCGGGCAAGACGATCATCGGGATCCAGGCGATGGCCAAGGCGCAGATGCAGACGCTCATCATCGTCACCGGCATCACGGCGGCGCGGCAATGGCGCGACGAGCTGCTCGACAAGACGACGCTTACCGAGGAGATGATAGGGGAGTACAGCGGCGAGGTCAAGGACATAAAACCCGTCACGATCGCTACCTACCAGGTGCTCACGGTTCGGCGCGATCCCAACAAGGCGAAGCGAAAGCGGGGCGAGCCGGAGGAGGCGGAGGAGCTGGACGGCGCGTCGCCGCTGCCGCCGATGGTCGGCCAGGACTGGGACCTGAAGAAGCTGGGCGCGGACACGGCGGAGCAGGCGGCGGGTTACCTCAATCTCGACCTGTTCAATCGGCAGAACTGGGGGCTGATCATCTACGACGAGGTGCACCTGCTCCCCGCGCCCGTCTTTCGGATTACCGCAGAGATCCAGGCGAAGCGCCGGCTCGGCCTGACGGCCACGCTGGTGCGCGAGGACGGCCGCGAGGACGATGTGTTCGCGCTCATCGGGCCGAAAAAGGCCGAGGTGCCGTGGAAGGTCCTGGAGAAGCAGGGCTGGATCGCGACGGCGATCTGCACCGAAATCCGCGTGGGGCTCCGGGAGGACTGCCGGATGGAGTACGCGATCGCGGAGCCGCGCGAGAAGTACCGGCTGGCCTCGACCAACCCGGCGAAAGAGGAGATAATCGAGGCGCTCGTGGAGCGCCACCGCGACGACAACGTCCTCATCATCGGGCAGTACCTGGACCAGCTGGAGCACATCACGCGCCGGTTCGACGCGCCGGTAATCACAGGCAAGACCCTTCAGCGGGACCGCGACCGAATCTACGCAGCGTTCAAATCGGGCGAGATCAAGCTGCTCATCGTCTCCAAGGTCGCGAACTTCTCGATCGACCTGCCCGACGCGAACGTCGCGATCCAGGTCTCCGGAACGTTCGGCTCCCGCCAGGAGGAGGCCCAGCGGCTCGGCCGGATCCTGCGTCCCAAGTCGGACGGCAGCATCGCCCACTTCTACTCGATCGTGACGCGCGAAACCCGCGACCAGGAGTTTTCCATGCACCGCCAGCTCTTCCTGACCGAACAGGGCTACCGCTACGAGATCGTAGACGCCGAGGCGTTGTTCAGCCAGGCGCCGCCGCAGGGGTGATGGGGTGATGAGGTGATGAGGTGATGGGGTTGTTTATCACCTCATCACCCTCTCACGTCATCACCCCATCATCTTATCTACTTGCCGTGCTTGCGCGGCGGGCCGTGCGCGGGGCCGGCGCCGTTCTTGGCGAGGATCGCCTGGAGGCGCGCATTGAATTTGGCCGGTTCCGGGATGAAGTCGATCGTGCCGAGGACCTTGCCGTCGGCGTTCATGACGAACAGTGCGGGAATCGCCGAGACGCCGTACTTCGTGGCGATCTTGGACGCGTCCTGCTTGTCCACGTTCAGCTTGACGGCGATCACCTTCGTCGTCGTCTGGATGACCTTCCTATCGGGGTAGACAGACCTGTCTAGCTCTTTGCAGCTCGGTCACCAGTCGGCATAGAAGTCTACGAACAACAGCTTGTGGCTCTTCTTGGCCTCCGCCTTGGCGGCCGCGAAGTCGCTCTTCCAGTTAATCCCGCCGGCGAGCGCCGCCCCGGCCGATACGAATAGGGCCGCTGCTCCGCAGGCGAAAGTAAGCCACCGTCGGATCATATGCATCCTCCTGATCGATATCGCGGCGATTCCCGCGCCGTTAGCTCCGCAGTGGCGCCCTGGCGTCGCTCCGCCTCGTGGAACAAGCTCGGCGCGCGGGCCTGCGAGCGTTGCTACTTCGTCATCCGATCCATGAGCGCGAGCTGCGAGCTGAAGCCCTGCTTGGCCGACGCCGGGTGACGGCGGACATAGCTCCCGTTCGGCTTGAGATCCCACGACTGCAGATTGTCGCGCAGGCACACCTCCAGCACGTCCTCCACGAGCACGCGGCGCAGCTCCACGTCCTCGATCGGTACGACGACTTCGATTCGGCGATCGAGGTTGCGAGGCATCCAGTCGGCGCTCCCGATATAGACCTCGTCGTCCCCGCCGTTGTGGAAATGGAAAATCCGGCTATGCTCCAGGAATCTTCCTACGATCGACACGACGCGGATATTGTCGGAGAGGCGAGGCACGCCCGGCCGAAGGCAGCACATGCCGCGGACGATCAGGTCGATCGATACGCCCTTCGCGGAGGCGCGATAGAGAGCGCGAATCAGCTCCGGGTCGACCAGCGAGTTCATCTTCGCGACGATACGGCCGGGGCTCTCCGCAGTGTGCAGGGCGATCTCCCGCTCGATCAGCTTCAGGAGCCGCTTCCGCAGATCGAAGGGCGCCACCAGGAACTTGCGATACGACTCCTTCTTGCCGACTCCGGTCAGGAAGTTGAACAGAGCG
>DATGJU010000283.1:0-2157 GCA_035295045.1 Chthonomonadaceae bacterium | reverse complement strand
GGTCCGCCGCGTATTTCGCCATGTACTCCTTCGCCTGTGCTCCGCCCTCTTCGGTGGTCATCAGCAGCTTGTTGTAGCCGCTTGCGACCGTCTGTTCCTGCCCGGCATTCGGGAGCAGATCGCCTGCAATCTGCTCCCGCGTGAAGACGTCGAACGGCTTGTTATCGTTGAAGGACTTGATCACGTAGTCGCGATAGGGCGTTACTTCCTGATTCTGATCGCCGTGGTAGCCGCGCGTATCGGCGTAGCGGACCAGATCGAGCCACACGACCGCCATCCGCTCGCCGAACCGGTCCGAGGCGAGCAGCCGGTCCACGGCGCGATCGTACGCATCGGGCGACCGGTCCGCGCTAAAGGTCCGGACCTCGTCGAAGGTCGGGGGCAGACCCGTCAGGTCGAAGGAGAGCCTGCGAAGGAGCGTCCTGCGGTCGGCCTCCGGAGCCGGCGACACGCCGGCGCGCGCCAGGCCCGCCATCAGGAAGCGGTCGATCTCGTTCCGCACGCCCGCGTCGGCTGCCGACCCGACCTGCGCCGGCGCGCTCGCTCGCTCCGGAGGCGATGCGGTCCTGCGGCGCCGCGCTGTCGAGCCGGCAATGGCCGCCCGGCCGGGATCGGAGCGCGGAGCGTCGGGCGCCGCGCGCGGACTGCCGGTCCGCGCCGAGACCAGAGCGGTGAGCGACGGGACAGCCGGCTTCGCCAGCGGCGCGTAGGCCCAGTGCTGCTCCCATTTCCCACCTTGCGCGATCCACTGCTCGACCAGGTCTATCTGCTGCGCCGTCGGCCGGTGAAGGAAGCCGGCGGGCGGCATCTGCCCGGCCCCGGTCTGCTTGAGCCGGAGGAGCAGTGCGCTCTTGAGCGGCTTGTACGGCGTCACCGTGCGCAGCACGCCTTCGCGCGTGTCCAGCCTCAGGTTGGCCTTGCGCGCCTTCTCGTCCGGGCCGTGGCACGCCGAGCAGACGTTGGAAAGCAGCGGCCGGATATCGCGCTGGAAGCTCACCGGACGCGCGGCCGGCGCGGCCGACCCCTGCGCGGCCGCGAGGCAGGGCGCGGCGAGGAGCGCGGCAAGCCCGGCAATCGGAACGAGTCTCGGTCGGATCTTCAAGGCGCGTCGACCCCCATCGGTCACAAACTCTCTTGAGAGACGATTCTATTGTGGCAGCTTACATTCGCGATCGACGCAGGAACTCCCTGTCTCTCGACTTGAATTGATTCCTTGAACGGAATATGGTCTCACGCGGGCCGGCGGGCGAAGAGGTTTACGCCGTGGACGGTGAGCTCCGTTGCGACAGCTTCTTTCGATGTTTCGCGGAAGCAGTCGAAGCGGTCGACGATCCGCACGTCCGTGAGCCCGACCTGCTCAAACAGTCTAATCATCTCTGTCTCCGACAGAGCGCCCGCGATTCAACCGGCCCACAGGTCGATATCGTTTCGAATATCCTCGTCCAGCGCCACGTCCACGGCGATATCGGCGAGGAGGAGCCGGCCACCCGGACGCAGCACGCGCGCGATCTCGGAGTAGGCTTTCCGCTTGTCCGGCACAAGGTTTAGCACGCCGTTTGAGATCACCACGTCCACGCTGGCATCGTCCGCGGGAAGGGCCTCTGCGTCGCCGGCGCGCACCTCCACGTTGGCGAGACCGGCAAGCCGGGCAGACGCCGCCGCGTGCTCCCGCATCTGCGCGGTCATGTCCACCCCGATAGCGCTGCCGGATGGCCCGGCGCGGCGCGCCGCCAGGAGCAGATCCATCCCTGCGCCGCAGCCGACGTCGAGCACAGTTTCGCCTGCCTGGATCGCCGCGATGGCGTGCGGATTGCCGATGCCCGCGAAAGAGGCGGTACAGGACGGCGGCAAGGCCGCCAGCTCATGTGGATCGTAGCGCAGGAAGCGGACGGCGTAGCCCGGACCACGGTGAAAGTGGAACTCCCCTCCCGGTTCCGCGGCAACGCGCGCGTATATTGCGGAAACCTGCTCTCGCAGCCGCCCGGTGTCCAATCTCGTCGGGCAACTCACTTCCATGCTACCCCCCTTTCCTCAGGTAGCGGCCGTAGCGCCGCGTCTCGGTATTCAGCGCAGCGGCCCGATCGCCCTCCGTTTGTTCAGCCATCGAATCAGGTCGTCCACCAGGCTGTACAGGATAGGGATGTCGAAGAGGGACAG
>DATGJU010000282.1:0-13211 GCA_035295045.1 Chthonomonadaceae bacterium | reverse complement strand
GGCTGCCTCACGCCGTGGGCCGAGCGGGGAGTGCTGCTGCTGAACGCCGTTCTGACAGTACGCGCGCACCAGCCCAACTCGCACAAGGGCAAGGGCTGGGAGACGTTCACCGATGCGGCGATCCGGGCGCTGAATGCGCGCGCCGAGCCTGTCGTCTTCGTGCTCTGGGGTGCGTACGCGCGCAAGAAGGCGGAGCTGATCGATCTTAGCCGGCACGCGATCGTCGAGTCGGCGCACCCGTCGCCGCTTTCGGCGCGCAGCGGCTTTTTCGGCAGCAGGCCCTTCTCCAAAGTCAACGCGCACCTCCGCCAGTTCGGCCGGCGCCCTATCGATTGGCAGATACCAAACCTCGGTTGACCTACACCGCGTCGTGCCACGCTCCATCGACGCCCTGGATTTCGCACGGGCGGAATCGGGACTTGTATGCCATGCTCGCGCAGCCGGCCACGTAGTACCCGAGATACGCGTAGGGCTTCCCCAGCCGCCGCGCGTATTCGAGCGTCTGGAGGATCGCGAACGTGCCGAGGCTCCGGTCCCGCCGGGCCGGATCATAGTAGTGATAGATGCCGGAAACCGCGTTCGGCGTTATGTCCATCAGCGCCACGGCGCACAGCTCCTCGCCGTCCCAGGCCGCTATCTCCGTCGGCGGGACCAGGGCGCTCAGGAATTGCATGCGGTACCCGGCGCCGTCGATCTCCTCCGATGTCCATCCCATGCGCGCGGCCTGGCCCGCGTGGTATCTCCGGTAGAGCGAAATGCGCGCCACGTCCACCTTCGCGACACCGATCTCGACGCGCAGGTCTGCATTGCGCTTGAGGGCGCGCGTCTGGCTCCGGTCTGGCCGGAACATGCCGGCGCGTACCCGGATTGGGCGGCACGCGGAGCAGTGCGCGCAGACCGGATGGAAGAGCACCATGCCGAATTTGCGCCAGCCGGCGTTCATGCGCGATTCGTAGGCGGCAGGCGAGATCATGGGCGCGATCTCGTACTCGGTGGTCGATTCGCGATCCGGGAGATAGGCGCAGGACGGAGACGAGTCCGTGAACGTCAATTGCATCTTGGTCTGTCAAGCCGCGGCCAGA
This sequence comes from Chthonomonadaceae bacterium, assembly GCA_035295045.1. Taxonomy (GTDB): domain Bacteria; phylum Armatimonadota; class Chthonomonadetes; order Chthonomonadales; family Chthonomonadaceae; genus DATGJU01. The sequence goes on along the minus strand of DATGJU010000282.1, from coordinate 12,129 downwards.
TGATCCGTGCAGAGGCGCGGCGGCCGCTAGAAATGGTCCGCGGCCGGGATGAAAGGAGCGCGCCGCGGAAACAGCGCGCTCGCCATCTCCGCGGCGGCCGGCGAGGAGGCGCGCAGCAGACCAGCGTCGCACGCCTCGCGGCCGCCGACGTGTCCGACGGCGACGGCGGACCAGCCATGGATGTCGCCAGCGACGATCGGGATGTTGCCGGTGACGATTGACTGCGGATCGACCGCCGTGACCGTCGCACCGTCTGCGCCGCCGGTCAGGACGGCCACGTGTGGCGCATCGGCCAAGACCGAGTCCGATAGCGAGAGCGCGATCGTTCCCCGGAAGTCGCGCCAATTGGCGGCAAGCGCCGAGAGAAGCGCCAGCCAGTCCGCTATACGTGCCATGAAGGCTGCCTCCGGCGCACTTGGCACGGCGAAGCCATTGGCCGCGAGGACGGAAGGCGGGGCCGTGATATCGATATCGCCGTCGCCGCGGACGGCGCGAAGCCGGTTGCGAAGCGCAGACCCGGCGCGCGGGGCGGCGCAGACCATCTCCAGCACGCGCACCGCCGCGCGCTCGCCTGCCGAAGGCGCAGCCTTGCCTTGGAAGTCGAACATAATATATCCCTCCGCGTTCCGGGCAGCGGTTCCGTCCACTGCGACGTAGACGTGCGGAACGTAGGTGAGGAGATACTGCCACATCATATGATCGCGGACGCAGTGCATCGCGCGGCCGGCTGCGTAAACGTCGTACAGCGCGGAGAGCGCCGGGATGTCGGCTTCCGACGCGCGGCGGACGATCGTATTGGCGGTATCCGCCTCGGTATCCGCCGCGAAGGCGTGCGATCGATAGCCTTCGCCGGCCGTCTCCCATCCGAATCGGCGGTAGTAGTCGCGGACGACGGGGAAGAGCGCGGAAAGATGGAAGCCACGCTTCGCTAGCGTCCCGATTGTTTCAGTGAGGAGCATCGCTGCAATGCCCCGGCGCCGGAGCTCCGGCCGCGTCGCCACGCCCGCGATTCCCGCCACCCGCACCCGCGCATCACCGATCCAGCAGGTACGGTCGACGATCGTCAGGCACGCGGCGATCGCGCCGCCGATCCGCAGGACCCGCTTATTCTCGCAGTCGAAATAGGGGTCGGAGTCGAAGACCGGCTTCGCGGCGGCGAACTCCATGCCGAAGGCGTCGCACATCAGCGCCAGGAAAGAGTCGGTTTCGCCGGGCAGGACCGGTCCGATCTCCACGGCCCGCCCCGCGATTACGTCCATGGCCTGGACGCCACGAGCGGCGCGATCCGCGGCAGTTGCGCGGATTGAGTTGGGGCGAGATTCAGGGGCATGAGCTGCATCGGTCGGTCTCGAACGGGTTGCCGTTGACAGGGGTCCGCGCGGGTCTACGCACACCAGTTTCGGAGTTAGCCAAGCCCTTACCGGTCAGCGTGACGAGGCAGTTTGGGTATTCTGAAGCGGCGTCGCGCGCAATCCGCCGTGAATAGGAGCACAAGCCGGACATGGGTATGAGGACGCTTCGGCGGCGTATCGCCGAGCTGGTCGGAAAAGTGAACGGTCGCATGGGCGTGGCGGTCCATGACACGGCCACGGGCGAAGAGATAGGCGTCGCGCAGGATGATCTGTTCCCGATGGCCAGCGTCTGCAAGACCCCGATCCTTGTAACCGCGTATCGCCAGGTGGATGCCGGCCGGCTCTCGCTGGACGAGCGCCTCGAGATCACGGACGCAACGCGCGTGGCAGGAAGCGGCCTGCTGAACTTTTTCGACACCGGCCTGCGGCCAACGCTGCGCGACCTGCTCTTGCTGATGATCGTGGTGTCCGATAACGCCGCGACGGATCTGATCCTCAACGCGGTCGGCGGTCCCGAGCAGGTGACGCGGGAGATGCGGCACCTCGGCCTTACGAATATCAGGCTCGATCGCAACATCGCCGGCCTGCTCAAAGACATCCACGTCGCCATAGACCCGGTGGCGGCCGATCTGGATTTTCACGGGCTGCGGAGCCTGCTCGAAACGGACGACGATCTCGCAACCCGATTTCGCGACGCGGACCGCGGCTTCGAGGCGGTGCGCGAGGCGACGGCCGGACGCGATGTCGCCAGCCCCGCCGATATCGCGCGCCTCTATGTCCAGGCAGCGCGTGGCGAGTGCGCCGGCAGCGAGAGCTGCGAGGCGATCCTCAAGACGCTGGAGCGCCAGCAGCTGCGCGGCCGGCTGCCGCGCAACCTGCCCCCCAACACGCGCTGCTGCCACAAAACCGGCACACTCGGAAACGGCAATGTCACCAACGACACCGGGCTGATCTACATCGGCGAGCGCGCTGTCGCCGTGGCCGTCCTGAGCAGAGAGGTCCGCCAGGATCCCGCCGCCACAAACACCGTGATCGCCCGAATAGGCCGCATGGCCTACGACGAGCTGCAGTGACTTGTGGCTGGCAGCTGGTAGTAATTAACTGGTAGCTGGCGAATGCACTTGCCGACTACCAGCTACCGACTACCGACTACCATCTACTTGCTGCCAGTAACCGTGACGACTTCCACCTCGTGCGGCTTGGGCTCGACCGCTTCGCGAATTGCGGCCTCGACCTCCGCCTCCTGCTTGTCCAGATCGTCCATTTGCGCCTTCACGTTCTCCGGGACCGCCTCGTTCGCCCTCGATACCGGGAACTGGACCTGGCGCCACCGGCGGAAGTGCAGGTCGTTGTGCTTGCGCACCAGCGCCAGAACATCGGCGGCCTGCTTGTTCGCCGGTAGATTCGGTAGGGCGGCCAGGTCGACGCCCACTGCCAGGTCCTTGTCGCTGACCTGCGTAATCTCGGCGTCGTCGACGCGGATACTGTAATTGCCGGCCGGCAGGCCGGTGATTTTCAAGACGTACCGGTCCAGAGCGGACTCCGCGTCGGTGACTTTCAATGCGAGCGCCGTATCCGGCGCTTTGTCGGGATCCCGGTCCAGCGGCCACGGCAGCGCCCCATCCGTCTCCTTGAATGCGAGGCCGTTGCTGCCCTTCTTGAACGGGTGCGGGGCGATCACCGTGTCCACATGCTTCACGATCTTGCCGTGGACCTTGCCTTTGCCGGTGTCCTTGCCCAGATCGATCTCTATGTCCGCGACGGTCGAGGGCGCGTTCCAGGCCTTGAGCACCGCCTCGGCCATGATCATGTGGCCGCCGAATCGCGGGTGGACGCGGTCCGGTATGATCTTTACGGCAGTGTCGGGATCCATCTCCTTCGCCTTCACAAGCGTATCTACGAGCGGCGCGTTCGTGTCCGCCAGCGTGCAGTGGTATTCCTTCGCCAGGTCGCCGACCGCCTCGCCATACCGCTTCAGCGTCGCGTTATAACCGCCGGGGAAGCCGGGCGCGCGAGTTACGTCGTCGTACGCGGACGCCGTCAGCAGCGTGATCCGGACATGCGGTATCTCTTTGGTAAGCCGGTCCAGAATGTGGCGATAGCCCTTTACGTAGGTGTCGAAGATGCCCTGGTCGAATGCGCGATAGCTGCCGTCGTTCATTCCCAGGCAGATCGTTACTACGGTGGGCTTGTAGGGAAGGATGTCCCGGTTGATGCGAACGTCGATCGGGCCTCCGCCACCGCCGGTCACGCGGTCGCCGCCCCAGCCGGAGTGGACGAACGCAAAGTGGCGCTTTGGAAACCGCGTCACGCAGTAGGATTCGATATAGGTGGTGTACAGCCGCTGGTCGGTGATACTGTCGCCGTAGAATACGACCCGGTCCCCGTCCTTCAGGTAGAAGGGCGCGGCCTTGTCGCCGGCCCGGCCGGCCGCTTGCGCGGGGTGTGCGGCTATAAGCGCGGCGGCTGCGGCAAGCAGGGCCGCTCCAGCCGAGAGAGTGCCGATGAACAGTCCTTTGTGCACGTAGCGTCTCCTTCGTGAGTGGCTAATCGCTCTGGGGATTGATGATTCTGCGCTGGATAAAGTCGGTCGTTATCTCGCCCCGCCGAAAAAACGCGTTCGCGAGGATCTTGCGCTGGAACGGGATGTTCGTCTTGACGCCCTCGATCTCGATCTCGCGCAGGCACCGCTGCATCCGGGCGATCGCTCCGTTGCGCGTCTTGTCCCACGCAATGACCTTCGCCAGCAGGGGATCGTAGTAGGGCGGCACGTCGGCGCCGGCGACGATGTGCGTGTCGACTCGGACGCCCGGCCCGCCGGGCAGTACCACGCGGTCGATTCGGCCCGCGCTCGGCACGAAGTTCCGGTCCGGATCCTCGGCATTAATTCGGCACTCGATCGCGTGGCCCTCCCATCGCACGTCCTTTTGGCCAAAGGGCAGCTTCTCGCCCGCCGCAATGGCGATCTGCAGCTTAACCAGATCCATGTTCACCAGCATTTCGGTGACGCAGTGCTCGACCTGCAGCCGCTTGTTCATCTCGAGGAAGTAGAAGTCGCCGCGGCGGTCCACCAGGAACTCCACAGTTCCCGCATTCGTGTAGCCGACCGACCGAGCCGCATTCACGGCGGCCTCGCCGATCCGGTTTCGCTGCGCCGGCGTGAGTCCCGTGGCCGGCGCCTCCTCGACCAGCTTCTGGTGCCGCTGGTTCTGCACCGAGCAGTCGCGCTCGCCGAGGTGGACGATATGACCGTGCTCGTCCGCCAGGACCTGCACCTCGATATGGCGCGGCTCTTCGACGAACTTTTCGAGATAGACGTCGGGGCTGCCGAATGAGGTGACCGCCTCGTTGCGCGCGAGGTCGAGCTGGCGCGGCAGCTCCTCCTCATTCTGGACGAGCCGGATGCCGCGTCCACCGCCGCCCAGCGCCGCCTTAATGAGCAGCGGGAAGCCAGTCTTGTGCGCGAAATCGATCGCCTCCTGCTCGCTGCCGACAACTCCCGCCGTTCCGGGAATCACGGGGACGCGCGCAAGCCGCATCGATTCCTTTGCCGCCGCCTTATCGCCCATGCGCTCCATGGCCGCGGCCGAGGGACCGATAAACTTGAGGCCATGCGCCTCGCAGGCCTCCGCGAAGCTCGGACGCTCAGAAAGGAAGCCGATGCCGGGGTGCACCGCGTCGGCGCCCGTGATGATGGCCGCGCTGATGATATTCAATGCATTCAGGTAGCTGTCGCGCGGGGGCGGGGGACCGATGCACACCGACTCGTCCGCCATGTGCACGTGGAGCGAGTTGGCGTCCGCGACCGAGTGCACGGCGACCGACTTGATCTTCAGCTCGCGGCAGGCGCGAATAATACGGACGGCAATCTCGCCGCGGTTGGCGATCAGGATCTTCTTAAACATCGCGGCTCGCGCGTCGTCCTCTCAATAGTTCTCGTGGCCTGGGTGAACGCAGTGGACCTCGCCGGTCGCTGGATCGTATCGGTACGGCTCCTTGCCCTCCGGACAGGCGCGAAGCTCGGCCGGCAGTCGGAGCTCATCGAGGGAGGCGGGGAACTTGTTGTCGGAGTCGGTGGTGCGGGACGCCTCGATCGACTGCCGCACGCTCCGCAGGTCCTCCATGCAGACCACATCCTTGGCGCGCTCCATCGGCGAATGGGCCTTGCCTGGAGGCGCGTTCTTGGAGCGGCCGCCGATATAGATACCGTAGGTTATGCCGCTGAGGATGACGATGATCGCCATGACCACGAGGATTTCGATGAGCGAGAAGGCGCGTCGCGCCGACCGGCCTGTCTGTGCAAATCGGTTCATGATCCCCTCCGCGCCGTCCTCAATCCGGCCGGATTTCGAACAGCGCCTGACCGTACTCCACTGGATGGCTTGCCTCGATGAACATGTCCACGATCGTTCCGTTTGCGGGGGAACGAATCTCGGTGATCAGCTTCATCGCCTCGATCGCGCCGATGACCTGGCCCTCGGCGACGTGCGCATTCAGACCGATCAGCGGTTTGACGTGCGCGAAGACGCCGACGAGCGGCGCGGTAACCAGCATGGTCGTTTCGCGATCGGCCGCGCTGTCGTCGACCATCGACGTCATCTCGGCCGTGTATTCGTACTCCGCCGGAGCGGTTTCGACCTCGACGTCCTGCGAATGCGCCGGCGATTTGCGAATCGTGACGCGCGCGCCCTCGTGCCGCAGCGTCAGCTCGCCGGCGTTTGACGCGCGCACCAACTGAACGAGCTGCTCTAGCTCCGCTATCTCCATGCTGCTCCTGTACAGGCGCCCGACGCTCAAATCTTGATTTTGAAGCAGACATATTCCAGCAGGCGCTGCGACCAGGTCATTAGGATCAGCGTCATGCAGACGATCAGCACGGTCTCGATGACCGCGTTTCCAGACAGGCTTTGGGTGACCTCGTTGGCATTGGCTGCGTGACCGGAGAACGAGATTTTGGCGACCAGAGCGTCTACGTGGCTCATGAGCCCGCCGAATATCGTCAGCAGGTTGTTGTAGTTCCAGAAGACCAGGGCCGGGACGGCGACCGTCACCGGACCGGACAGGAATCCGTACTTCTGGCGCTGGTGCTCGTTGTAGATCACGCAATTGCGGCAGCGCTCGCGCTTGGCGGCGTCGCTGATGTGCGGATTGGTGGGTATCCGTACGCCGCGGGGGCCTATGCGCGTCGTGATGCCTGCGCGCTGCTTCTCCGCGTTCTGCGTCAGCAGGTCGCCGATGGGCACGAACCCGCCGGACGGCACCGGCTCCGCGGTCATGTCCTTGCCACGGTCGCGCTCCGTGCCCCCCATGGCCATCAGGATGATGTTCTCTTCGCACATGCACCCGACGCGCTGCTTCCAGCACTTGGTGCGCGCCAGGAAGATCGGGCACTTGACGCGAATGCCGTCGCGGCAGAACGGAAGCTGCCAGCACGCCGCGAACGCGCCTATGAGCGCCTGCGGCCGTTCGTGCTGCTTTGCGACGTCCTTTCCATAGGTAATGGAGGCCAGGTCGTCGCGATTGCGCGCGTCGACGATCCGCGAGATGATGTTCCGCAGCACGAGCAGCACGCCGGGCGCGCCGATGATCATCGCCGCCAACCGGAGCTCGTTGAACAGGGCCACGGCGGCCGGTCCGTTTTCCGTCTGTCCGCTGTTCAGGAACGCAAGCAGGAATCGGATTCCGTAGGCCAGCACGCCGGCGAGAATCACGAGCGTGATGCCGAGGCTGTCCGATTCGAAAAACAGGAACAATGCACTGATCAGCGCGACGACGAGCGCAATATTCAGGTAAAGCGAGAGCTGGTTTACAACCTGGATGGCGTGCAGCCGCTCTTCGTGGGTATGCAGACTGCCCGCGAGCTGGCCGGTGAAAAGCCCATAGGTCAAATACGCGAAAAGACACACTGCCGGAATCATGCCGAGCAGGAATGTCTTTTGCGCCCATTCGCGAACGGATTCGCTAAAGCCGGAGCCTTGAGTGGTCATGGTAACGGTGTCTACCCAATGCGGCGCGGCTGTCCTGGGACGCGGCGCCGCACACAGCGAGAAACGGCTGGAAGAAGTTGTCGACTGCTCGGAGGGTAAGCACCGCGTGTGGCCGCTACTTCACTCGCTCCAGATAGGTATCGGTTCGCGTATCGACCTTGACCTTGTCCCCGACCGTTACGAAGAATGGCACCGTGACTACGGCGCCGCCCTGCAGGGTTGCGGGCTTGCCGCCTCCCGACGAGGTGTCGCCCTTGAAGTTCGGATCGGTCTGGACAACCTCCAGCTCCACGAATGTCGGTACCTCGGCGCCGAGTATCTTGCCATTGTGCTCGACGACGTTGACCTCCATCCCATCTTTTAAATACTTGATCGAGTCGCCGAATGTCGCCCGGTTCACCTGAATCTGATCGAACGTGTCGGGGTGCATCAGGACGTATTCGTCGTCCTGCTTGTACAGGTACTGCATCGGGTAGCGGTCCAGAATCGCCTGCTCGAACTTTTCACCCGCGTTGAACGTGCGGTCGATAACGCCGCCGGTCTTGAGATTCTTGAGCTTGGTGCGCATCACCGCGCCGCCCTTGCCGGGCTTGTGGTGCTGAAACCAGACTATGGTCCAGATATCGTTGTTGAACAGGATCGAGAGGCCGTTCTTGAAATCGCTCGTGTCCACGGTTGGCACAACTGCTACCTCCAGCGCGCAGACGAACCGGCTGCGGAAGCCGCGTCTGGCCAAATCAGGCGTGTTTTTGACTCGCCATTATAGCACAAACGCGGATGGCCTCGCAAAGGCGGCGAGCGGAGCCTCCCGCGGTATCAGACGGACGCAGGCCGCCTCCGGTTACGCCAATCGTTAACCGCTGGAACGAAGAGCGAGCGGCAAAATGGCAGGCCCCGGGGTGGGGCCTGCCGGAGGCAGCGGGGGCTTTCAGGTTTTCAGGTACTCAGGCGGGAACCGTCAGGCGGCTGCTCCCGGGTACCGCAATACCGTTACTCCTTTCCGTTGGCCTTTCGCGCTTTGAGCGCGTCCATTTCGCGCTTCAACGCCTCGACCTCGCGCCTCAGCGCTTCCCGTTCCGCGGTCTGCCGCACGCGCTCCGCCACGAGCGCGTCCCTCTGGGCGGCGATCTCGCGCTCGAGCCGCTTCACGCGGGCGGACGCCGCAGCAAGATCGGCCCGCGCCTTGCGGAAGTCGGTCCGGTACGCGCCCGACTGACGGCGCGCGACGTCGCTGTCGATAGAGGCCCGGCGCTGCGCTTCCATCATCGCCTGAAGTTTGGCGGCGTCCGCCTCGCGGCTCGCCTGATGCTGATCTGAAAGCGATCTGCTTAGGTCCGCCATCGACCGCAGCTCTTTCCGGCGATCGGTTTGCGCCGCTGCGTCGGCGCCGGCCAGGTCCGCCGCGCGGGCGGCCTTACGAGCCCGCGCCTGGTCTAGCTCAGCGTCGCGCTTCGCCCGGTCCAGCTCGTTCCGCTCCTGTGCGCGCTTGACGTCGTCGGCAGTACCGGCGGACTTGTCGGTCTGAGACCTGCCTGTTGCCCGGAGAGCGTCTGCGACGACGCCATCCTCTCGGGCCGCGTTCTGTTTCCGAGCCATCGCATCCCTGGCGCTCTCGAGCAGCCGCTGCGCCGAGCTCTGGTCGGCCTCCGCTCGCTTCACATCGCTGTCCGACTGCTTGCGCCGCTCTGCCTCAATCGACTTGAGAAGCCGTTCCGCCGCCCGGTCGTCAGTCTCGCTTTGATCGCGCAGGCGCTTCTCGGCCTGCTTCTTTTCTTCGACGGCCTTGCGCACCGCGTCTCTATAACGGGCCGAATCGGACGGCGCAACGTCGAGCGCGCGCTGCTCCTGCTCCGGCTTCCGCGCGCGGTCGGCCTGGAGCAGCGCGTCTGCGTAGGCGCGGTCGGCGCTCTCGTACCGCCGCTTGAGCTCCGCGTCCGCGGCAGCGCGCATCCCCCTGCTGGCGTCCGCGGAGTCTGCGGACTTTGTATCTCCGTTCGCCTGCATCTCGGCGGCGCGGCGCTGCTTCTCGGCGGCGCGCCTGGCGGCGGCGCCGTCGATCGGCTCGCCTTGCGCAAACGCGCGGGCACGCCGGACCGCCTCGTCGGTCTGCGCTTCGTCGAGGCGGCGCTCAGCGGCCAGTTTCTGGCGCCTCGCCGCCGCGATGGCCGCGTCCGCGGCCCGCTCGTCCGTCTGGCCGACGGCAGCCCGCAGCGCCTTGTCGTACGCGGCTGCGGCGCGCTTCAGCGCCTCCTTTGCTTCCTGGATCCGGTCGCGCGCACTTACGCGATCCAGGCCGACCGCCGCGGCGAGGCGCGCTTTGTCGGTGTCGGCTTGCGGATTACGGGCGAGCGCGTCGGTGTTGGCTCGCTCGTACGCCTCCATCCGGCTCCGAGCATCGTCGTTCGCCGCGCGCTCTCTACCGGCCGGCGCGCGATCTGCCGCGGCGCGGTCGGCCCGGTCGTCGGCGCTTGAGACCGGTGAGGCGGGCGATTTCGGCGTGTGCCGGGCCGCGTCCTGGGCCGACACGAGTCGCCCGGCCGCGAAGAGCAGGGCCGCGAAGAGGCCGAGGAGCGCTCGGCGCGTATTGACGGACATGGTTTGTTCCTCCTTTGCCGCGTGGTTGAGTATCGCCCCGACGCGGCGGCCAAGCGTGGACTCGCGCTGCGCCATCCCGACGACGGCCGCCGCATAGGGCGCGCCTCGCCGGCAGGAAGCAGCGATCTCGACGAGAAGGCTCGCGTATTCGGCGGCCGAGCAGCCGTGACGGACCGCTGCGCGGTCGCACGCCTCTTCGGAGCACTCCTGGCGTCGCCGCAGCAGGAGCCTTACGAGGGGGTGGGGCCACAACAGCGCGGACAGCAGCCGGCCGGCCACCATCCACGCCACATCGCGCGATGCGACGTGCTGCACCTCATGCGCAAGAACCGATCGCAGAGCGGAACGGGACGACGCGCTGAGCATTGATTCCGGCAGCACGATTCGGGGCCGCAGCACGCCCATCACGAACGGTCCACGTGCGGCGCGGCCAGCGACAATCCGCGGAACCCGGCAGCCGATCGCTGCCGAGATTTCTAGAAGGTCGGCAAGGATTGACTCGTCTGTCACGTCCCGCAGCCGGGCGCACTCCAATGCCAGCCGGATCTGGCCGAGCGCGAGCCAGAGCAGCGAAACCGCCGCGCCGGCAGCCCATAGGCAGATCGCCAGCGTATAGATCAGCGGTACGGGGGACGCAGGCTCCGCCACGGACGTTCTGCGGCGCGCGCCGTCGGGAGCAGGCGCCGCGGAATCCGGCCTGTCAGCAATGCCGGACCGCGACGCGGCCGTCCCGTTGTCGCCCGATGCGCTGGCGCCGTGCGGCGCACGCGCATCCGATCGATGCCGCGGTCCAGCGGGAGCCGGCCGCCCGGCGACAGGGCTTGCAGCGACCGGCGCGCCAATGTGCGGGACACGTGCGGCATGCGCCGCTGCCGGCCGCGCGCGCGGCGCAGGAAGCGAAACGGTGAGCAGCGGCCGACCCGGGGGGCCCGGCAGCACCGACAGGAGGCATACTGCCGCCGCGGCGGCGACGCCCATCGCATACACTGTCGCGCGGTCGCGTGGAGCGCGGCCGGCCGCCAGACGTCCGGCGATCAGCGCCGCCCCGATGGGCAGTGAGACCCGCACGAGCAGCGCCGCGCCGAACTCGGCGGCCGGTTTCACTGCCGCGGCAAGGTGAGCGAGCTCACCCCACGCGCCCATCGCCGTCCTCCTTCTTCTCCGTCGATTCCGCCGCCCCGCTGCTCCGGGTTGCGTCGATCAGGTTGCGCAGGCGGTCCAGCTCTTCCGCGGAGATCCGCTCGTCGGCGAGAAGCTGCGCCACGAGACCGACCACGGAGCCGCAGAACACACGCGACAGGATGTCCTGCAGCGCGCTTTCGGTTACGGCCTCGCGGGCCAGCAGCGGACGGAAGACGAAGGTGCGGTCGGCGACATCGTGCGTGATCGCGCCCTTCGCCTCCATCTTGCGCAGAAGCGTCTGGACGGTGCTGTGCGCGATCGGCTGCTCGTGGTCGAGGGCGTCCGTTATCTCTCTCGCGGTCGCCTGACCGGTCCTCCAGAGCACCTGCATGATGCGAAGCTGAACACGTCCTAGCCTCGGCGGCGAGCCAAACATCGTCAAACCTCCAATTCGATCGTCAGACAACCGGCGGTAAATCTACCCAGGTAAACGTTTGGGTGATAGTTTACCATAGTAGACGCCGAGCGTCAATGGTACAGCCGGTAATTGTTCAGATATTCTCTTGTCGACGAATCGTTAATCCGCCGCGCTGCCGAGGAACCGCGAAATAGAGCTGGTATTTCACGACTGCCGGTTCCGCGACGTAGACTGGTACCTGGTGCGGGACAACGGCAGGCTCATCCCTGAAGACCAGCGCGTAAGGCACTACTTGCGGTGAGCCCTCCCTTGGGCGCCTATCGGTTGCCGATCGTCACGGGCCGGATCGCGCCGCCTGGGGCGGAGACGCCGAGCGGCCGGGAGAGAGCGTCGAGCCGGAAGAGAATCGCGGCGCGCTCCGGGCCTCTGGCCGGCCGCGGGGCGCTGTGGTCGATCTGCACCGGCACGACGGTCGCGGAGACGAGGCCCGCCCGGCCGAAGCGGCATTCGAGGATCGCACTCTGCTTCTCGGCGTCCTTGTGGCCGTCGAACAGAAAGTTGCCGAGCGAGTAGGCGATCAGGGCGCGCCGCGCGCCGGTCCGCGCGATCTCGACGCCCTGGAGCACATGCGGATGGTGGCCTATTACCAGGTCCG
>DATGJU010000281.1:0-2832 GCA_035295045.1 Chthonomonadaceae bacterium | reverse complement strand
GCGACTTGCGCCGGTGACCGCCATCGTCGCCTACGACATGGAGTTCTACGAGAACCTGCCGCGGCTCTTCCCGCATGTCGATGCAAAGTCCTGGTTCGTGGGTAACGAGGCGCTCATCAAGGAGACGGCCTTCCGCAACGGGACGCTCCAGGGCGCCTATTTCATCATTGCCGCGCGCGCCATGGGCCTCGACTGCGGCCCGATGTCCGGTTTCGATCAGGCGAAAGTAAACGCGGAGTTCTTCCCGGACGGCCGGTATCGCTCCAACTTCGTCTGCAATCTCGGGTACGGGGACGCTTCGAAGCTGTTCCCCAGGAACCCGCGCCTTGAGTTTGACGCGGCCTGCGAGGTTATCTAAGCAGGCCCACGCTCAAACCTCGTGGAAAATGCGTCAGGTGGATCGAGGGAATGCACGAGGTTAGACCATCTGGCTGCCTAGAGCCGGATAGACAAGAGTAGATTGAGGCGCCAGGGGCGCCGCCGGCGCCGCGGCTGGAGGGCATGCCTCCGCGTGTGCGCGCCAAGGAGAGCCGCCCGGCAAGCGGATCAGATCCCATCGACGCGGCGGACGCCGGACGGCTCACGGATCGGCCGCGCGCTCTACGCCAGGATTCCCTTGACGACACCGCCGTCGTTCACGGTCGGGCGCTCGTCCCGGCCGTCATGGCGGTACGTCAGCTTGAGGTGGTCCATCCCCATCAGGTGCAGGATGGTGGCGTGCAGATCGTGGACGTGGATGCGATTCTCGACGGCGCGCAGGCCTACCTCGTCCGTCGTACCGAAGGTCAGTCCCGGCTTCACGCCGCCGCCTGCCATCCAGACCGTGAAGCCCCAGGGGTTGTGGTCGCGCCCCTTCGATCCTTCAGACATTGGGGTGCGGCCGAACTCGCCGCCCCAGATCACCAGCGTGGAGTCGAGCAGGCCCCGCGACTTCAAGTCGGCCAGCAGTCCCGCGATCGGCCGGTCCGACATAGCGCACATCTTCGCGTGGTTCCCCTCGATGTCGGCGTGCGCGTCCCACTGGCTGCCGGTGCCGCAGTACAGCTGGATGAAGCGCACGCCGCGCTCCACGAGCCGCCGCGCCATGAGGCAGTTGGCGCCGAACTTCTCCGTCACCGGGCTGTCCAAGCCGTACAGTCTGCGCGTCACCTCCGTCTCGCCAGATAGGTCGACGGCCGCGGGCGCCGCGGACTGCATCCGGAAGGCCAGCTCGTACGCGTCTACGCGGGCCTCCAGCTCCAGGTCGTCCGTCCGCTCGCGGTTGTACGCCCGGTTCAGCTCGCCGATATAGTCCAGCTTGCTGCGCTGCTCTGCCTCGCCGATTTCGTCGGGCGGATTCAGGGCGAGGATGGGATTTGCGCCGGGCCGGAACTGCGTGCCCTGGTAGGTGGCCGGCAGAAATCCGCTCGACCAGTTCTTGGTGCCGCCCACCGGCTCGCGGTCGTCCAGCATCACGACGAAGGCCGGCAGGTCGTGGTTGGCGGCGCCAAGGCCGTACTGCACCCACGAGCCGAGAGACGGCCGGCCGGCGAGGATCGAGCCGGTGTTCATCTGGCAGACCGAGCCGACGTGGTTGAGGCCGTCAGCCCAGCAGGATCGAAGGATCGTCAGATCGTCGGCGTGCCGCGCGATCTCCGGGTACCAGTCCGAGACCCAGGCGCCGCTCTCACCGTGGCGCGCAAACTTCCGCTTCGACGGCAGGAGAGCATTGCCCGCCGTGCCCATGGCGGTCACCGGCCTGCCGAACGAGGGAGGCAGGGGCTGGCCGCCGAGCCGCTCTAGCGCGGGCTTGGGGTCGAACAGGTCGATGTGGCTTGGACCGCCTTCCATGAACAGCCAGATCACGCTGCGCGCCCTGGCCGCGAACTGTGGCAGCCGCGGAGCGCCCGCCTTCGCCTGCGCGTCCGCGAACGCCTCTTCGGCCAGCATGGCATTGAGCGCCAGCGCGCCAAACCCTGCGCCAGCGTGGAGCAGAAACTCCCGGCGCGTCCGGGCCGGCAGAATGTGCGGCCGGCTAGTGCTTCGGTTGTTCATGGTTCGGCTACCTCGATCGCTTCGCCGTGGCCCGCATGGGCGGAATCGGCCGCATTCGTCGGATCGGACCTACCTGACGGATGCGACTGACGGTGCAAACAGTGCGACATGCGCGGCGTGTTCGCGGCATCACTCCACATGGCAGAACTCGTTGGCGTTGAAGAGGGCGTGACACAGGTCCGCGAGGGCGGCGCGCTCCGACGAGGGCGGCGCGGCCTTCGGCGTGCGAGACTTGCCGGGCGCGGCGGCGGCGGACGATGAGCCGCTTGCCGCGATCAGCTTCGTCTGGCGATCCAGGAACGCCAGCGCCGCCTTCCGGTCGTCCAGCGTCGGCGGCCTGGCGAAGGCGAGAAGGTAGGCTCGCTCGACCTGCTTCTCGCGCTCTTCGCCGGCTTCGCGCGCGACGCGGTCGGCGAATTCGCGGGCCAGCTTCAGAGTCGTCTCGTCGTTCAGCATAAGCAGCGCCTGCGGCGCGGTCGTCGTGACCTGCCGCCGGGCGCACGGTTCGTGCGTGTCCGGGAAGTCGAATGCGTCGAACAGCGGGTACCGCAGGTTGCGCTTGACGAAGACGTAGATGCTGCGCCGTCCAAGCTGCGCCGGGTCGGTGGACGGCTTCCAGTAGCCGCGCGTCGTGACGGCGGCCGGAAGCTCCGCCATGACCGGCGGGCCGCCGACGGACGAATTCAGCGTACCGGCCGCGGAAAGCATCGCGTCGCGGAGGCTCTCGCCCTCCAGCCGCTGCCGGCTGCACCGCCAGAGCAGGGAGTTGTCCGGGTCGATCCGCGCGTCGGCCGCGAT
>DATGJU010000280.1:0-8409 GCA_035295045.1 Chthonomonadaceae bacterium | reverse complement strand
CCTTCCCGGAGGTCCACTTCTCGAAGATTAATCCCGATTTCCCTGGCATGCGCGCGCAGGCACACCTGATTCTAGGCGCCATACAGCCGCGCTACATCGACTTCTTCGCCGCGCCTGCCTACATGCTCCTGCATATCGAGGAGGTGCTGCGCATCTTCCCCGGCTCGCTGGACGCGCGGTTCCTGAAGGCGGTGCTGCTGGCCAAGATGGACCGCTACGACGAGGCGCGCAAGGCCTTCGCGGTCGCGTCCAAGAATGCGCCCAAGCCCGCGCTGGACGAGATAAAGGCGGAGCTTGGCAAGATGGAGCGGCGGGAGAAGCTCCAGGCGGCATATAAGGCCAGGCCGCCCGCAAAGCCGGACAAGCCGGCATCGCACGAATAATCTAACGATGAAGGCAGGCGAAATGGCGAGCCCTCCCGCGAGGTTCGAGCGGGAGGGCCTGCTGCGTGAGGAGCAGTTGGCTCCTGGTCGCTGGTTGCTGGTTGCTGAAGATGCAGGCGGGCGCGGGTAACGAAACTGTTCGCTGTTAGCGCGGGACCTGGTCGGCGCCGATGTTGGAGAGGGCGTCGGCGCGGCGGTTCTGCTCGCGGCGGACGTGGGCTACGGTCGCGCGGTCGAATTGGGCCAGGAGCGTGCGGACGCGTAGGTAGAGCGGCACGAGGTGCGCGGCCTTCACGGCGTACTTGCCGTTGATCTGGTGCGCCATCAGCTCGCTGTCGGTGAAGACGCGGATGTCGGTGCAGCCGAGCGCGCGGGCCTCTTCGAGCGCGCGGATCATCGCCGTGTACTCCGCCACGTTGTTGGTGCTGCGGCCGAGCGGCTCTGCCACCTCTTTGAGCACGGCGCCGTCCGGGCCTTCGATGACGACTCCGATGCCCGCCGGTCCGGGATTTCCGCGCGCAGCCCCATCCACGTGCGCCGTCCAGGTTTCCAATCGCCGAGTCGCTTTCTACAAAGTCACGCTACGAGGACAAGAACGCGGCCGCAGTTGTCGCACCGCTCGACGCCGGTGGCGGCCTGCAGGCGCTTTATCACGGACGAGGCGATGCCCATCTTGCAGCCGCCGCAGGAGTTCGCGTCCTCTACCGGCACGACCGCCAGTCCGGCCTTGTCCTTCCGGATGGCCTCGTACTGCGCGAGCAGCTTGGGCTCGATCTGTTTTGCCGCCTCGGCGCGCTGCGCGACGAGGAGCCGTGCCTGCGCCACGATGTTGTCCGAGCTGGACTTGTACTCCGCCCGTGCCCGCTTCGCCGCCGCTGCGGCCCCGGCAAGCGAGGCGTTCGCCGCCTGGTGCCGCTCCCGACACTCCTCCAGCTCCTCCAGCGCCGACTTCAGCTTGGCGTCCAGGCTGTCCCGGTGGCGGGCCAGCATGTCCACCTCGCTCTGCATGGCCTGGAGCTCTTTCGCATTCGTTATCTTGCCGCTATAGAGCCGGTTCTCGTACTCTACGCGGCGCTCCTCGACGGACTTGCGCTCCAGCTCCGTGTCCACGACCGACGCGCGTGCCGCGTGCTCCGACGCGTCCGCCTCGGCAGCGGCAGCCTTCGCGGCCTCCGCGGCAGCGGCCTCGGCCTTGCCGGTATCCAGTTTCGCGTACTGCTTCTTCAGGCTATCGATCGCGCTGTCCTGCTGCTGCAGAGCAAGCAGCGCGGCGAGCTTTTCTTTCATCAGATTACCTTCTCTCCGCGGTCCGCAAGAACCATCCATGCCCATATTCGGCACAGGCCGCTGAATACCCTTTGTGGCTTGTAGCTGGTTGCTGGTAGCTGGTAGCTGGTCGCCGGGGGGTGCGAGGGGCAGGGAAGGACGGGGGCGACCTGGGGTGCAGATCATTCGCTGGCGGCGGACATTGACGCTCGGAGCGGAACGGGCCTGGTGCGCGGGAGACGGGACGGGGCCGTGAGGCCGTGCTCCGCAGGGGCCGCAAGAATGGCCGCCCGCGCGGGCGAAGGGACCGGCGCCAGCAGCCGGCAACCCGAAACCAGGAACCAGCAGCCCGGCCCGCCCGCGCGGGCGACGGGGCCGGGGTCTGTTTCGCTATGCGGCGCTCAGCACGTCGGCGAAGTGGGCGACGCGGTTGCGGCCGAGGCGCTTGCAGGCGTAGAGGGCGCGGTCGGCCTCATCGATCATGTCGGCGCGGCTGTGCGCGGCGCCGCGCAGAGTCGAGATGCCGACGCTGACCGTGATCGACCGGCGCGACCAGGGCTCGGCGGCGACCGCCTCCTGGATGCGTGCGGCGGCGGCCAGCGCGCAGACATGGTCCGTGTTCGGCAGGATGATGCCGAACTCTTCGCCTCCGTAGCGGGCCACCGTGTCCGATGCGCGAGCCTGGCCGTCGAGAAGCTGCGAGAGACGCTGGAGCACCTCGTCGCCGGCGGGATGACCGAACTGGTCGTTGTAGTGCTTGAAGTAGTCCACGTCCAGCATGAGCACGGAGAGGGGCAGCTCGTAGCGATGGGCGCGGTCGATCTCATCCGCCAGACGCACGTGGAACTCCTGATGGTTCTTCAAGCCGGTGAGGCTGTCGGTGATCGAGCGATGCATAAGCTGCGCGTGGGAGCGCTCCAGCTCGCGGCACGACTCGCGAATCTCGGCGATGTTGCGCTGGTCGAGTTGGGCGATCCGCTCCAGCTCGGAGTTGCATCGGACGAGCTCGGCCGCCGTTGCGGCGAGCTCGGCCCGCAGAGCAATGATTCGCTCGGCGACCACGAGTCGGCTATAGAGCTCGTCGCGGTCGAACGGCCGTGTGAGGAAGTCGTCAACGCCGGCCGCGATGGCATTCGCGCGCTCCTCGCGCCGGTCACCCGTCGTAACGAGCAGGAAGTAGGGAGAATCGACGCCGCTCACGCGCGCCCGGCGCACCAGATCGGCGCCGTCCAGGCCCGGACCGCTCCAATTTGAAATGACGACGGCGAAGCGCTCCTGCCGCACCCGCCGCCAGGCCTCGGCGCCGGTTTCGGCGAGCGACACATCGTGGCCGAGCTGTTCCAGCATGCGGCGAAGGATGACTGCGGATGCGCGCTCGTCCCCGACGACAAGTATCTTCAACGTTAGACCTCGCCGCGCCTGTCGTGGCGGCCAGCAGGAGCCGGTGTTCTTGCCCCCGGCCGGTCGATCGACGGATCGCAGCGGCTGTCGTGGCGGCCAGCGGGAATCGGATGCGGGATGATCGCACTGCGCGCGTGGGTGGATGCGCGGTCCCGTGTTGAAATCTTCGGGACCTCTTCGCCGAACCGATAGGGCGAATTCCTACCAGTTTGTCGGCGTTTCGAGGATATCGGTATCTCCCTCGGCTTCGAGCAGCCGCTCCGCCTGGATGGCGGCCATGCAGCCGGAGCCCGCGGCAGTGATCGCCTGCCGGTATTCGTGGTCCTGCACATCGCCGCACGCAAACACGCCGTAGCGGCTGGTTCGCACGTCGTGCGTGGTCTTGAGGTATCCGTTGGCGTCCAGCTCGAGCTGGCCGGCGAAGAGGTCGGTATTGGGGCGATGTCCGATTGCCACGAAGAGGCCCTGCACATCCAGCCTGCTCGTCTCGCCGGTCGCAACGTTGCGAAGCGTAAGGCCGCTGAGTTTCTTGTCCACGGGATCGTGCGCGCTCTCGACGGCCGAGTTCCAGATGAACCGGATCTTGGGATTCTTGAACGCGCGCTCCTGCATGATCTTGGAGGCGCGCAGCGTGTCGCGGCGGTGGATGACGGTCACCCGGCTGGCGTGGTTCGTGAGGTAGATCGCCTCCTCCATCGCGGTATCGCCGCCGCCGACGACGGCGACCTCCTTGCCGCGGAAGAAGAAGCCGTCGCAGGTGGCGCAGGCCGAGATACCGGCGCCGCCGAGACCGCCCTCCCAGACCGGCTTCTCCTCGGGGATGCCGATCCACTTCGCGGAGGCGCCCGTGGCGATGATGAGCGTTCGGGACTCATACAGGTCGTCCTCGACCCACACCCGGAACGGCCGCGCGGATAGATCGACGCGCGTCGCCAGATCTTCCACGACCTCGACGTTGAACCGGAGCGCCTGCTTGCGCATGACGTGCATCAGCTCCGGCCCCTGGATGCCGTGCTCGAAGCCGGGGTAGTTCTCGACCTCGGTGGTGAGCATCAACTGGCCGCCCGCGCCCTGCATCTCCTGACCGCGGCCGACACCGCCGTCGACCATCAGCGGCCGAAGGTTGGCGCGGCCGGCGTAGAGCGCCGCGGTATAGCCCGCGGGGCCGGAGCCGAGTATGATCAGTTTGTGCACCATCTATGCAGGAGCCTTTCTCGCAACTTCACGTGGGGGCTTTTGGGGTATTCTTGAACGGTATTTCCGGCCTCTATTTTACCACCTATTGGGAAGGGGCCTATCGGACGGGCATAGCCCGAAAACCGGTCGAGTTGCTTCCCGGCCCCAAACCGTGGGAGTGGCTGCTTGCGCGTCGGTATCACCCATCCTCAATCGTCGGCGCATGAATCCCCGTTAAGGAGGCACCCGTGGCGCCGCAGGAAGCGATTCGCCGCCTTGCCGAGCACGTAAAGAAGGCCGTATTCCCCCACCTTGGCACCTGGCGCGCCCGCAAGGTGACCGGCATCGCGTCCAGCGGCGACGCGACCTTCGACATCGACGACATCGCGGAGGCGGCGGTCGAGAGCTTCCTGCGCGACCACAGCCTGAATGTCGCCTACTACTCGGAGGACCGCGGGCTTGTCCGGCCGTTCCCCGGCAGGGAGCCGGAAGGGCTGCTCATCATCGACCCGATCGATGGGACGCGCGGCGCCATCGCCGGGCTGGAGGCGTGCGTCGTCAGCGTCGCCTGGACCGATCCTCTGCCGGAGCCGGCGCTGCGCGACGTGCGGTACGCGGCCATTACGGAGATCAAGGGCGACCTGACCATAACCGCCGCCCGCGGCGAGGGTGTCTCGATGTACGATCGACACGGGAACGGCATCAAGCCGGCGCTGCTTCCTACCACCGAGGTGAGCGCAATGGCCTGCGCGCTCGAGGTGGTGGGCGCGCCCATGGAGATGCTCTTCGACGCCCTGAAGGAGACCGTAAACGCCACCACCGTGCGCGGCGGCTGTTTCATTCTAAACAGCAGCGCCTTCGAGCTGACGCGGCTGGTGACCGGCCAGCTCGCGGCGGTAATCGACGTGCGAAACCGGCTGCTGCGCGAGTTTCCGCAGACGAAGCCCCTCTTCCTGCGCCACGGGGGCGGCCGGCTGATCTGCCTCTACGGCTACGACGTGGCGGCCGCCGCGCTCATCGTGCAGGAGGCCGGCGGCGTGGTTACGGACGCGTGGGGCCGCGACCTGTCCGCCTGGACGCTGATGGACACCACCGAGTCGAACTTCGGATCGCTCATCGCCGCGTCGAATTCCGCGCTGCACGCCAAACTCGTTGCCGGCGTGGACGAGGGGTTTGCGCGGCTCAAGATCGCCTGGAGCAGTTCACCGCGCTCCTACGCCTGCGGGACGCGCGCCCAGGAGCGCGATTGAGACGCCTTGTAGGCCGCTTCCATCACCGCGACGCGCGCGGCGGCCTCGGACGGCTTGACGAGATTGTCGTGCGGCTTGCCCTCCAGCGCACCGAGGAACTGGCTGATGGGAAGCGGCACGCGCGGAGGCAGCTCGCTCCACGGGTCCTTGCCGTCCGCCCCCTTCACCTTGTTGCTGTGGAAATAGAGCAGGCCGTTTACGATGGAGGCGTGGCCCTCGGTCCCGCTCACGAGCAGCGTGACCGGGTTGTCCACGTCCACCCAGCCGGCCGCAAGCGTGCCGATGATGCCGTCGTGGAAGCGAAAGAGCGCCTCGCCGGTCTCGTCGCAGCCCGGATAGCGGTTCGTCACCGCCTGAATGTCCGCTGTGATCGTCTCGACGCCGCCAAGCATCCACATCAGGATGTCGAGCATGTGCGTGCCGAGGTCGCCGAACGCGCCGACGCCCGCGATCTTGGGGTCCGCCATCCAGCGGAACTCGCCGTCGAACCAGCCGCCGAGTGACCCGCTGTGGCAGTTCGATCCCCGGACGCGCGTGATCTTGCCGAAGTCGCCACGCGCAATCGCCTCCTTCACGAACAGGTGGTTGCGGTCCGTGCGCATGAAGTAGCCGGTGGTGAAGAGCAGGTTCGCCTTTTCGATGGCGGCGGCCATCGCGAAGCTCTCCTTCGCCGTGATGCCGAGCGGCTTCTCGACGAACATGTGCTTTTTGGCGTGCGCGCCGGCCATCACCAGGTCGTGGTGCCGATTCGTCTCCGAGCAGATAACGACCGCCTGGATTTCGGGGTCATCCCACACCTCGCGGGCGTCGGTCACGGCCTTGCAGCTCAGCTCTTTCGCCCGCTTCTCCGCGCGCGACGGATCGTGGTCCCAGGCGTACTTCACCTTCACTGTCTCCCGGCCGCGGAGCGCGCTCACGTACTGCGGCGTGTGGATGTGCGCGCCGCCGACGAGGGCCACGCCGATTGGCTTGCCCTCCTGCGCCAGCGCGGAAGGACCGAATGCGGTGGCTATGGCAGCCGCGCCGGCCGCGCGTACCACGTCCCGGCGGCTGAAATCGTTGCTCGCTAGTGTCATGGATGCTCCTCGGGAATCCGATATTGCGAGATAGTTCCGCGCGCGAGGCGCTTTGACCTGCACGCAGAACTGTCCACGAAAGGCACGAAAGGAGACGAAAGAACTCCATACGCAGATTAGGCAGGCGGCGCGGACTGCCGACTAGACCACGTCGAGGGCCGGGCGAAAGCGTCGGATCCGGTGATCGGGTGTTGAAAACACCTGACACTCGCAACCGCCGGCGCTGCCGTCCACGTGCTACGCCTCGCCCTCAGTCGCCCGGCGGCATCGTCGCCTCGCGCTCTGTCTTGAACATGGCGATGCGGTCGTGGATGGCGTAGAGGCGGCCGCGGTCGACGCCGTCGTGGCAGCCGGTGCAGCGGGCGTCGTCGCGGGCGGGGCCGCGCGTCGCCGGATCGACGCTGTCGCCGAAGCCGCAGGCGCCGTAGGAGAGCATGCGGCGGTTGAGCTGGGCGAGGGTCGCGGGATCGACGCCGTTTTTGGCGAGGGGCCGGATGATGCGCGGGCCGCTGGGATGGCAGGCGTAGCAGGGGTCCTTCGCGCGCTTCGGCATCCACGTGCCGGACGCGGTGCGCGCGATCTCCACGAACCAGACGCGGCGGCTGGGACGGTGCACGCCGATGCAGGCGGTGACTTCGTGTAGCGGATCGGTGAGGAGCCAGAGGTCGTAGTCGCCGCGTATGCAGAGCCGCACGTCCCGCACGCCGTCCACCTGCGTATTGACGAACCGCACTCCGGGCAGCGAGGACCAGTCGCCTGGGATGTCGCCCATGCCGAAGGGAAGGCGCAACCAGTACTCCGCATCCGGCAGCCGCCAGCCCATCCCGCCGTTATCGGGCGGTTTCGGCCGCTGCGCGGGCGGCAGCTCCATCAGCCGGCGCCGCGTTTCGCGCCGTTCGAGCAGACCCCTCTGCAGCGTGCGCGACGCCTCCTCCGAGGGGCACGGGTTGTCCAGAATCGCCTCTTCGCACGGTGTCAAAGCGCGCTCAGGCGGCGTGGCGTCTGTCCTCACGCGTTCCGCCTGCGCGGCCGGTGGCGAGGACTGGCCGATGGCCGCGACGGCGAGACCGACGGTCGCGAGGAGAGCGATCTGGAGCGGCAGATAGATGCGCATGCGGTCTCTAGTCCGGCATATTGGTGTGAAAGGCCGGCAATTCAGCCGCCGGCTCGTTGCCGCACCGTGGGCGCCATCCGGACCATGCCGCCGTACTGAACCCTACGGCTGGGCGGCGTGCTCCCCATCGCCCGCCCATTCGTCGCTGACGCCCCGCCCGTGCGAGAACCACGTGCCGGCCCCGTTGCCGTTACTCTGCCTCTATGGGCGATTCGTTCAAGCTGACGACATTGCTTCGATGCCGAATCGCTGCTGAACGGCTTGCCCGCGCAGGCGGGCAATGAGCCGAAGGCTACCGGGTACCCCCTGGGTGCGCGGGGTTCGGGTACCCGCTCGGCGGCACTTGCCCGGCCGGTGCCCGGCGGCGCGGCGCGCGGCGGCGCAAAACCGGCGCCAACGCGCGGCAATCGCGCGCCCGACGGGACGCTCTCGGCCAAACCCCATCAATACACACGATACCCACCATTGGCGCGCGGCGCTGTCCGTACGCCGTCGGTCGCGGCAGGTCTCAGCGCCATCCGCGTTCGCGCGCCGCCTCTCTCGCTCTACTACCAGTCCGCCGCGCGGCTGTCACTTTTCCAGCCAATGGACGCCGCGGAGGATCGCGTCCGTGGCCTCCGCGCCGCGAAACCGCTCGGACTGGACGACGGCGCCCTGCTGTTTCAGGAGAGGCTCGGCCGCGGCAGCCAGCGCGTCGGCGCCGCCGCTGTGCGCCAGCCCTGTCGCCAGATAGAATCGGCGTC
>DATGJU010000279.1:0-12026 GCA_035295045.1 Chthonomonadaceae bacterium | reverse complement strand
ACTTGTCATAAACTCCACGAGGTTTGAGCGCGGGCCGACTTGCCGGCGCGGCGCGGCCGGCGCGCAGTCTGTGCTTGCGAGCTCACGCCGATCGGGCCGCGCGCTTCGCCGCGGTAATCCCGCCGACGCTCGTCCATTGACGGTAAAGGACGTGGTATCGATGCACGTGTTTGTCGTCGGCGCGTCCGGCGTGCTTGGACGGGCGGCGATCCCCCGCCTTCTGGCGGCCGGCCATCAGGTAACGGCCCTGGCCCGCTCTCCCGAGAAGCTGCTCGCCGTCGAAAAGATGGGCTCCCGGTCCCTTCGCGGCGACATCCTGGACGGCAATGGGCTGGCGCGCGCGCTCTCCGACCAACGGCCGGACGTCGTCGTGAACCTCGCGACCGCCATTCCACTCCGGCTGAAGATCGATCCCCGCGATTGGGAGCTGAACGACCGGATCCGCGCGACGGGAACCGCCAACCTGGTCCGCGCGTGCGAGGCCGCCGGCGTTTCGCTGCTCGTGCAGGAGAGCGTTGGTTATGTCTGCGAGCCGCGGGGCGCCGACTGGATCGACGAGGATTCGCCGCTGTCCGCCCATCCGTTCCTGCGCGCGACCGTAGAGATGGAGCGAATCGTCCGCGGCTCCGCGGCGCCGGGCGTGCTTGTCCGGCTCGGCGCGCTCATGTCGGCGGACTCCTGGCACACGCAGCAGAGCATCGAAGCGCTCCGGCGCGGCACGCTGCCTATTATCGGCGACGGCTCGGCCTACCTGAGCATGGTCCACGCCCAGGACGCCGCGCAGGCGATCTGCCGCATCGTCGACAGTCCCGGCATATCGGCGGGGAAGACCTACAACGTATGTGACGACGCGCCCGCGCCGATGGCGGAGGTGATCGCCTTCGCCGCGCGACTCGTCGGCGGGCCGCGGCCGAAGAGCGTGCCGGCGTTTCTCGCGAAAATGGCCGCCGGCGCCGTCACCGTGGACGTGCTCGCCGCCTCCTACCGGATGTCCGACGCCCGAATCCGCGCCGACCTGGACTTCGCGCCCGCCTACCCTACGTACCGCGAGACCTGGACGCAGGTCGCCGCCGCGCTCGCCAATCACGTCCACGCGGCCGCTCGCGATCTTGGCTGATGCGCACCGACCTCGTGCGCCTCGACGCTCCGGCAAAGATCATTCCCGCGCCGCGCGAATTGCTCGACGAAGTCGAGCCGTAAAATGCCTGAACTCGAGAAGACGGTAGACGTCCCGCTCCTGCTCGCAAAGTCCCACGAGATCGCCGGGTTTGACTCCGGCAAGCCGCCGGCAATCACTTGGCGCAGTCGGCCAATAAACTCCGGTTGACCGTAACGTCATAATCCGCTAGAATGGCGTGGGCGCATGGCGCGCTCCCAACGATTGTTCAGGAGGACAAATCCCATGGCAGCTAACGCGGAGATGGACCAGCTCTGCATCAATACGATTCGGACGCTTTCGATGGACGCCGTTCAGCAGGCGAACTCCGGCCACCCCGGCACGGCAATGGCCATGGCGCCCGTCATATACACCCTCTGGCAGCGGTTCCTGCGATTCGATCCCGACGATCCGATCTGGCCGGACCGCGACCGGTTCGTCCTCTCCATCGGCCACGCGTCTATGCTGCTCTACTCGACGCTCCACCTGGCAGGCGTCAAGTCGGTCAACGCGAAGTACGAGCAGCTAGGCGCGCCGACCGTGACGCTGGACGACATCCGCAAGTTCCGGCAGCTCGATAGCAAGTGTCCCGGCCACCCGGAGTACCGCTGGACCTCCGGCGTCGAGTGCACGACGGGGCCGCTCGGCCAGGGCGTCGCCACGAGCGTCGGGATGTCGATCGCGCGGGAGTGGATGGCCCAGTACTTCAACCGGCCTGGCTTCGATATGATCGACTACGACGTCTACGCGCTCTGCGGCGACGGCTGCATGATGGAGGGGATCTCCGGCGAGGCCGCGTCGCTGGCCGCCCACCTGAAGCTCTCCAACCTCTGCTGGATATACGACAACAACCACATCACGATCGAGGGCGAGACGCACCTGGCGTTCAGCGAGAACGTCGCGGCGCGGTTCGAGGCATATGGCTGGAGCGTGATCCGCGTCACCGACGCAAACGATCTCGGCGCCCTCGAAACCGCATACGCCACGTTCAAGGCGACGACGGACAAGCCGACGCTCATCATTGTGGACAGCCACATCGGCTACGGGTCGCCGAATAAGCAGGATTCGCACGCGGCGCACGGCGAGCCGCTCGGCGAGGAGGAGATCCGCAAGACCAAGGAGTTCTACGGATGGCCGCCGGACGCGAAGTTCCTGGTACCGGACGGCGTGTACGACGCATTCCAAAATGGTATCGGCGCGCGCAGCCATGCGCTGCGCGAGGCGTGGATGGCCCGGTTCGACGAGTACAAGAACGCGTATCCCGAGCTTGCCGACCAGCTCTACAAGATGCAGCATCGCGAGCTGCCCGAAGGCTGGGACCGGGACCTGCCGGTATTCCCTGCCGACCCGAAGGGCGTCGCGGGCCGCGACTCCTCCGCCAAGGCGCTTAACGCGCTCGCAAAGAATATCCCCTGGCTCATCGGCGGATCGGCGGACCTGGCGCCATCGACGAAAACGCGCCTCACGTTCGATGGCGCGGGCGACTTCGAGGCGGGCAGCTACGCCGGCCGCAACTTCCACTTCGGCATTCGCGAGCACGCGATGGGAGCGATCATGAACGGCATGGCGCTCTCGAAGGTACGGCCATTCGGGTCCGGCTTCCTCATCTTTAGCGACTACGGCCGGGCGCCGATCCGGCTCGCCGCCATAATGGAAATACCCGCGATCTACGTCTTCACGCACGACTCGATCGGAGTGGGAGAGGATGGACCGACACACCAGCCGATCGAGCAGCTCGCCTCGCTTCGCGCCATTCCGGGCCTGATCGTGATGCGCCCCGGCGACGCCAACGAGATGGTCGAGGCCTGGAAGGTCGTCGCGCAGACGCAGCATCATCCGGTCGCAATGATCGCCAGCCGACAGGCCGTCCCGACGCTGGACCGTACGAAGTACGCGTCCGCCGCGGGCACGGCGAAGGGCGCCTACGTCGTCGCGGACGCGCCCGGCGGCAAGCCGGACGTGCTGCTGCTGGCTACTGGCAGCGAGTTGGGTCTCGCGGTCAAGGCCTACGAGCAGCTAACCGCCGAGGGGATCAAAGCGCGGGTCGTGAGCATGCCGAGCTGGGAGCTGTTCGAGCAGCAGAGCGAGGCCTACCAGGCAGAGGTGATCCCTCCGGACATCAAGGCGCGCGTCTCGATCGAGCAGTCCGCCAAGTTCGGCTGGGAGAAGTATGTCGGGCTGGACGGCTACAGCATCGGCATGAAGACGTTTGGCGCCTCGGCTCCGCTCCAGGAGCTGCAGAAGCTGTTCGGCTTCACCGTCGAGGCGGTCGTGGACGCCGCGAAGCAGCAGCTAGCGCGGCGCCGGTAGCCGCCGAACACTGGGGCGTCGCGATAACGGATCCTCCGGTAGAACCTCTGCGGGTACCGGCCTTCGGAAGCCTCCGGGCACGGCGCGGCAAGGCGACAGTCGGCGATCTGGAGATACGCGGGGCCGGCGCGCTGCCGGGATGCCGCTTCTTGTGGTCGCGGCAACGAATTCCCATGGAGCGGCCGCTTGCGGTTCTCTCGCCCCATAATCCGACGGGGGCGGCCCGAACCGTCTCCGCGTACCTCCTGACGATCTCCGCTGCCCTCGTCAGACTGCTGCCCCGGGCACTTCCATATGGCGATTGCCCAAAAAAGGAGCAAAGCAGAAGCTCAGTGCGGCACCGGTTTGAGCGCGTCAATTTGAGCCTGAACGTCCGTGATCGTGCCCTTCAGATCGGTAATCCGCTCCGCGTAGTTCGCGCGCTGGGCCGCCGCCTTCGACAGCTCGGAGGAGACGTTGCTCACCTCTTCCTGGTGGTCGAGCGCCCACAGAAGCGCCGCGGCGGCGGTGATCCCACCGAGAGCCTTCTGCTCGTCGGTGATCTTCGGATCGTTGCTGAAGGCCGCCGATCCCCCGGCCGCTCCGGCGAAGAGCGCGATGCACGCCTCCTGATGCCGCGACATGAAGGCGACGACCTTCGTATCGTAGTCGGCGCTCTCGGCCGTCACCGTATCGAGAGACGTCTGGAGGCTCGTCATTCGGCTTTCCATCTCGCTGAGCTGCGATTCTCGCTCGCGCTGCGCCTCGCGCTCCGCGCGCTCCTTTTCCTGGCGCGCGGCCTCCTCTGCCTGCGCGACCGCCGCCCTCCTGTCGTCGTCCGCCTTCTGGCGTGCGGCAGCATCGGCGTCCGCCTTCTGCCGCGTAATGGCCACTTCCAGCGAGTGCTGGCGCAGCCCGAGCGCGACGACCGACACCGACATGATCGCCAGTGCAATGGCGAGGCCGATCGCAAGACGTACGGTCGGTGACTCCGCGGGGATCCAGGCCGCGCTCGAAATCCGTGTCGGCGGGACCGAGCGGAACGCCGCTGGTCCGGAGCCCGCGTGTCCGGGCAAATCGTAGCCTGTTGGTTGGTCGATGTTCTGGTACATGGGGGCCCCTTCCGCAAGTCGCCGGGTAGGCAATGCGCCACACGATAATGGTAACGCCAGGGCAGGGACTTCAGGAGCTCGGTCGGAATGTCCGCCTCTGCCTATCGCTCATCATCTGTAACAGAGTATGCCTTAAGATTGTTCCAGGCGGAAGGCAGGTGTGACTAAGTTCACACGGGGCCGGTCTGGCCGCGGGCCTCACTCTCGATCGCGGGAGCGGCCGCCGGCCGGGGAAGGATGGGAGAGCCCTGCATGGCGCTGAAGTAGAGGTTGATGCCGCGCTGCGAGATGAAGGAGGCCGCGAGCGACATTACTACGAGGAAGGCGATCTGGAGGAAGATCCAGCCGAAGTGGACGCCGATAGCGGAGAGAAGCGGGTCGCGCTTCGGATCGCCGGTGAAGCGCAGGTTGAGCACCGCCTCCGGGCTGGAGTTGAAGAGCCGGAAGGCGGTCGTGAAGACGATCACGAGCAGGGCGATCCCGACGAGGAACACCATCAGGCCGACTGCACGGCCGAGAATGTCGCCGCGACTCCCGGAAGACATCGCCAATGCTCCTTAAGTCCCCTATTGCAGACTATCTGCAGGCGGCTCTACGTTCCCGCCGGCGGATGGGTGTTACGGCAAGACGCCGACCGAAATGACGCCTCTCTGCTTTGCGCGCTGTCGGTGGCCCGCCGCCGGGCGTCTAGCGGCCCGCCCTACGCCTACGGATGCGGCATGGTCGCCGCGGAGTTCGTCAGCACCGACACCAGGTTGGGGACGAAGCCGAACAGAAGCGTCGCGCCGACAGTGATTGCGATCGATACGAACACTCCTGTCGGCGACAGGGCCCGCGGCACGACGGCGTCCCCCTCCGGCTCCTGGAAGCACATCATCCAGACGATTTTCAGGTAGTAGTAGATCGAGATCATGCTCGCGACGGCCAGCAGCAGCGCGAGCCAGAGCTGGCCGGCCTGAACCGTCGCCGCGAAAATGAACCACTTACCCAGGAATCCCATCGTTGGCGGAATGCCGCCCAGCGAGAGCATGAATACTAGCATTACGTAAGCAGCGGCCGGATCGTGCTTTCCCAGCCCCTTCAAATCTGCAAGCGTCTGAATATCACGCCCGCGGCGCGACACCCATATCAGCACGGCGAATGCCCCCATCGTCATAAGCGAGTAGGCCAGGAGATAGAAGGTGATCGCGCTCACGGCGCTCGTCCGCGCAACCGGGTTAGTGCTCGTCATCGCGGAGAGCGCAACCATCAGGTAGCCGGCGTGCGCGATCGACGAGTAAGCGAGCATCCGCTTCACGTTCTCCTGCGTGATCGCGATCAGGTTGCCGCCGAACATCGTAATGATCGCCAGGATCTGGATCGGGATCAGCCAGTAACCACTGATAGGAAGCAGTCCGGAGAGGACGCGCAGCAGCGCCGCGAACGCCGCGATCTTCG
The DNA here is from genome assembly GCA_035295045.1 of Chthonomonadaceae bacterium. Lineage (GTDB taxonomy): Bacteria > Armatimonadota > Chthonomonadetes > Chthonomonadales > Chthonomonadaceae > DATGJU01. Next base: position 6,032 of record DATGJU010000279.1, on the reverse strand, counting down.
CGCCGGCCGCCATGTAGGCCGTTACGGAGGTCGGCGCGCCCTCGTACACGTCCGGCGTCCACATGTGGAACGGCACCAGCGCCGCCTTGAAGCCCAGCCCGACCAGCAAGAGCGCCACGCCGGTCATCAGCATGCCTGAGGGCGCGGTAATGTGAAGGTACGCGGCGAGGACCGTAAGGTTGGTCGATCCCCCGTTCCCTGCGCCGCTGGTCGCCCCGTGCGCGAACGACGCGGCGCCGGCCGAGCCGCCGTAGATCAGCGCGATGCCGTAGAGCAGGAAGCCCGCCGCAAAGGCGCCCAGCAGGAAGTACTTCAGGGCTGCCTCCTCGCTCCGCTCCTGAGTCCGGGCGAATCCGGCGAGGACGTAGAGTGCTACGGAAAGCGTCTCCAGCGCGACGAAGAGCATGATCAGATCGTTCGTAGCGGCCATGAGCATGGAGCCGGCCGTCGAGAAGAGAACGAGCGCGTAGTACTCGCCGAGGTGGAGCTGCCGATTTTCAAGATAGGTCACGGCGAGCAGCACAGCGAGCGCCGCGGTCACGAGCAGCAGGAGGCCGCAGGACTGCGTGAACGCGTCGGCGATGATCGCGCCGTTGAAGATCTGGCCGATCGGGCCGTTATCGAGCAGGTGGTACGAATACCACGCGGCGACCGCGATGCCGATCAGGCTCGTGACCGCGCTGAGCGGCTTGTACCTGCGCCAGATCGGGACGCAGGAGTCTGCCAACAGCACGAACATGCCCGTGCACAGGACGATCAGTATCGGCGAGATTGCCGAAAGGCTGGCGCCGTAGCTCATCGGGCCGCACCTCCGCCCATGGGAGTCGGCGCCGATAGCTGCACGTCCGGCGGTGGCTGCATCGACCCCGGTGGTCGAGTCGCGGTTGGAACATGGATGCTGCGCATGTCGATGTCGTGAAGCATGGCGGACACCGGCAGCTCATCGTTGGTCAGCTCGCGTCCGTGGTCCAGGATCGCCGCCACCGAGGTGTCCATCCGCTTCGTCCAGTAGGCGCTTCCGATCCCGAACCAGAACACGACGACCACGAGCGGCGCCAGTACGGCCCATTCGATCTTCGTCAAGTCCGGCAGATGGCGGTTCTCATCCTTCGTGACGGGACCTAGCATCAGCCGCTGGAACCACCAGAGCATGTACACGGCCGAGAGCACCATTCCGGTTGCGGCGAGGAGCGTGGGCCACGGCCCTCCCTTGCCCGAAATCCAGGCCCCGACGAGAATTGGGAACTCACCAACGAAGCCGTTGAAAAACGGAACGGCGACGCTCGCCAGGGTCGCGATCAAGAGAAATGTGGCGAACATCGGGATGACCTTCTTGAGACCGCCGAACTCCACGATCGCCCGCGTGTGCCGCCGCTCGTAGAGCATGCCGACCATAAAGAAGAGCATCGGAGTCGAGATGCCGTGGTTGATGTTCTGAACCAGCGCGCCCATCATCCCGACCTTCGTGAAGGTGAAAATGCCCAGGATTACGAAGCCCAGGTGCGCGACGCTGGAGTAGGCTACGAGCTTCTTCGCGTCCGGCTGTACCGCCGCGACGACCGATCCGTAGATGATACCGATGATCGCAAGCACGATAAATAGGTTCGCCGACTCGCGCGCCTGGTCCGGAAAAATCGGCAGGCAGAACCGAATGAAGCCGTACGTTCCCATCTTCAGCATGACGCCGGCCAGAATTACGCTGCCCGCGGTAGGCGCCTCGACGTGGGCGTCGGGCAGCCACGTGTGGAACGGGAACATCGGCACCTTGATCATAAACGCCAGCGAGAACGCGGCGAACATCCACATCAATGCCTGCGGGTTGGCGGTGGCGAGTATGCCGCCAGGGCTGCCGGGCGCGTGGTTGCTGAGCGCCATCACGTCGAACGATCCGGTCATCTGGTACAGCGCCACGATCGCGACCAGCATCAGGATGCTGCCGACGAAGGTGTAGAGGAAGAACTTGATCGCGGCGTAGATCCTGCGCTCGTGGCCGAATATCCCGATCAGGAAGTACATCGGGATCAGCATCGCCTCCCAGAAGAAGTAGAACAGCACCAGGTCGAGCGCGCAGAAGACGCCGAGCATGCCGGTCTCGAGGATCAGCAGGAAGACCATGAACTCCTTGAGCCGGACGCGCGTGTTGAATGAGAAGAGGACGCACAGGACCATCAGGAAGGTCGTCAGCAGAATCAGCAGCAGGCTGATGCCGTCCACGCCCATCCGGTAGTGGATATCCACCGCGCCGAAGCGTATCCAGCTTACGTTCTCGATAAACTGTATGGCGCTGCCCGTTTTCGGGTCGCGATAGCCGCTCTGGTACAACACGAACAGTACGATGGATACCATGAATGCAAACAGCGCGAACGCAAGCGCCGTCCAGTTAACCAATACGCGGGCGGTATCGTCCTCCGGCGCGGCCGTGACGCCGCGGTCCTCGCCATGGCCGTCGTGGTGCGCGTCCGGCAGGTCCATGGGCCGGGGCAGGATCATCACCACGATGGCGCCGACGAGCGGAAGGAACGTCAGCAGTGAGAGTATGTTCGGAATGGAAGATAGGGGCATGATGATCCCTGTTAGCGTGTCTGGCGGATCCACAAGAAGAAGACGCCGACGACGAGCGCGATGACGCCGACCAGCATCGCCAGCGCATAGTTGCGCACGTAACCGGTCTGCAGCCGCCTTATCCTGGCGCTCGCCACGTCGATCGCCGAGGCCATGCCGGTTACGGTGTCATCGATCATCTTCACGTCGATGATCCGCCACAGCACCCGGTCTGCCAGCCAGCCGCCGAACCGGATGAAGACGAGGTTATAGACCCAGTCGAAACACCAGCCGGCGGAGACGAAGCGGTAGATTGGATTGGCCTCCTTCGCGGCATCCGTCTGAAGCGATCCGGTCTTACGGTGCTGGCCGTACAGATAGGCCGCGGCGGCGAGGCCGGCAATCGCGATTGCGGCGGAGAGAAAGTAGCCCAACGAGTATCCGGCGACTTTGGGCAGCATGTCCGCCAGCTCCTCGTGGCCGCCAAGGCTCAGCGGCGCGACCGACGGCTTCAGGAACTCCTCGAACAGGTGTGTCGGGCCGACCGCGAAGCCGAGGCCGATCGAGAGCAGCGCCAGAATGTAGAGCGGAATCATCATCGAGGGCGGCGACTCGTGTACGCGGCCCGTCCCGTGCCCGTGCGCCGCGGCCGGCTCCGCGCCGGCATCGTCCGCATGCGCGACTGCCGTCGGCGCGGCGCCATGGGCGTCGTGCGAATCGCCCGCCGCAGGAGCGTGGTCGTGATCGTCCTCGTTGCTGTGATGGTGCTCTGCCAGTTCGCCGTCCACGAACCGCGGGTCGGTGTAGAAGGTCTTCCACATCAATCGGTTCATATAGTAGGCGGTCATGAGCGCGGTAACCAGACCCACGCCATACAGCGCCAGGCCGCCGCCCCAGGGTGAACGCAGCGCCGAATCCAGGATTGCGTCCTTGCTCCAGAAACCGGACAGGAACGGAAAGCCCGCGATCGCGTAGGTGCCGAAAAGCATGACCCAGCGCGTTCGCTGGATCTTGGCCGCGAGTCCGCCCATCCTGCGCATGTCCTGCTCGCCGAGCATGGAGTGAATGACGGCGCCGGCGCCGAGGAAGAGCAGCGCTTTAAAGCAGGCATGCGTGGTGACGTTGAACATGCCGGCCGTGAAGTTGCCGACGCCGCAGGCCAGGAACATATAGCCGAGCTGCGATACCGTCGAGAATGCCAGGACCTTCTTGATATCGTTCTGGACCATGCCGATGGTCGCGCCCATGAAGGCCGTGGCGATACCGATAAGCGCTACGAACTGCATGACGTGCGGCGCCTGGACAAAGAGCCAGGAGCAGCGCGTCAGCATCACGACTCCCGCGGTTACCATCGTTGCGGCGTGGATCAGCGCGGAGACGGGAGTCGGGCCCGCCATTGCGTCCGGCAGCCATACCCATAGCGGGATTTGCGCCGACTTGCCCATTGCACCGATAAACAGCAGCAGGCAGATTGCGCCGAGCATCGTTCCGCCTGCGAACCAACCCGGTATGGCGAACAGATGCGGCAGGCTGGACAGCGGCTGGCCGTTACCGGCGATGTGCTGCCGCGCCAGATCCATGACGCCCTGCATCGGAGCGAACTGCCCGTTGGCCAGAAGATGACGCGGGTGGCCGGCCAGCCCGCTGCCGACCGCTTCCGGCGCGACGAAGGTTAGCGTGCCGAACACGCTCCAGATCGCGATCATTCCGAGCGCGAATCCGATGTCTCCGACGCGGTTGACGATGAACGCCTTGTTGCCCGCCTTGGAGTTCTCGACCGACTTGTACCAGAAGCTGATAAGGAGATAGGAGCAGGTTCCGACGCCTTCCCAGCCGACGAACATGAGGAGGAAGTTATCGCCGAGCACCAGCAGCAGCATCATGAAGATGAACAGGTTGAAGTAGGTGAAAAAGCGCGGCTGCTCCCGGTCCGCGGCCATGTAGCCGGTCGCGTAGATGTGGATCAGCCCGCCGATTCCCGTCACGATGAGCGCCATCAACATCGAAAGCGGATCGATGAGGAGCGCGAATTCGACCCGGAACCCTCCGACGTCGATCCACGGCGTATCCGGCGACGTGAACGGCAGGAACGGCGCGATAACACCGTGGAACTCCTTGCCATCGGCAACGGCATGCGCCTGCGCCGGAAGCATGATCCTGACGAGTGTCCAGAGGGCGACGCAGAATGCGGCCAGCACCACGCCCGGCGCGACGATCGAGACGACGCGCGGCCCGACCCGTCTGCCGAGAAGCGCGTTGAAAAGAAAGCCCGCGAGCGGAAGCAGTATTATCAGCGAAGGCACATTCTGCATCTGCAGACACTCCAGACGCGACATCCGCTCCCCGCCCCCAATCCCCGGGGAGCGGAGAACGCGGCTCACCGCATCTCACATCTTAAGCAGGTTGATCTCGTCGATATCGATCGTCTCTTTGGTGCGGAAGATCGCGACGATGATTCCGAGTCCGACCGCTACCTCTGCCGCGGCGACCGCAAGCGCAAAGATCACGTACATCTGGCCGTTTACCTGTCCGAAATGGCGGCCGAGCGCGATGAACGTCAGGTTCGCGGCGTTCAGCATCAGCTCGACGCACATGAAAATCACGATCGGGTTCCGCTTGATGAGCACGCCGATCACGCCGATCGTAAACAGGATCGCGGACAGCACCAGATAGTAGCTAACCGGGACGCCGGCCATATCTTGAACTCCGTGGCTTGTGGCTTGTGGCTTGTGGCGTGTGGCTAAACGCAATCCGCGAGCCATAAGTCGCTACACTTGCCGCTTGGCCATGATGATCGCGCCTACTACGGCAACCAGAAGCAACACCGACGTCGCCTCGAATGGGAATAGCCACGGTAGCGACGGGCTGAAAAGGTTGTAGCCGATCGTCTCCACTGTACCTATGTTGGCTGCCGTAGGAGACGGAGGCCCCTGCATGGTGGCGGCGGCGGCCGTCTGCGGGTAGTCGTCCGGCGCGAGGGGCTTCGATGTCATCGAGAGCAGCGTCGGTGAAAGGAACAGCGCGCCGAGAAAGACGGCGCCGAGCAGGATCGCGGCGGGACGCTGCAAGCCGCCCGGCTCCCGCAGGGCCTGGGGCGCGCCCAGATTGAGCAGCATGATGACGAAAAGGAACAGGACCATGATTGCGCCGGCATAGACGATCACCTGGACTGCGGCGATAAACTGCGCGCCAAGCGTAAGGTAGAACACCGCCATGGTCAGGAAAGTGACGACCAGGAACAGCGCGCTGCGGACGGGATTGCGCGTGGAGATCATCCAGACCGCCGATACGACGGAGACGAATGCCAGTATCGCAAACACGATCAGCTTTGGCGTCATTTGCGTGTCACCGTCCTATCGTGTGCGCCCCCCTGCCCCACAATTCCGGGGCGTTTCGCTCCTTGGTTCCGTAGTTCGCCCTCCTGCCCCCAAATTCTGGAGGAAGGCGTGCCCCCCTGCCCCCCAATCCTGAGGGGTTCAAGTGCGATAAAA
>DATGJU010000278.1:0-2220 GCA_035295045.1 Chthonomonadaceae bacterium | reverse complement strand
ACCGGTGTCGCTCGCGGAGAACAGTATTTCGGGCCAGGCGTTTCGGGACATCGCGCGCCGCCTCAAGGGTGAAGAAGTGCCGTTTCTCGACCTGGAGGAGAAGCCGGGCCTCTTCGACCGGCTGAAGCAGCTATTTGGCGGCAAGCGATAAACTCCTGGGAGAACCGCTATGGGATTGAAAGAGCTGATCGACAAACTGCTCGGCCGCGAGGAGAGGAATCCGCGCGACCAGGCTCGTGATCGCCTGCGCCTGGTTCTGATGCAGGATCGCTCTGCGCTGCCCGCTTCGGTCATGGAGGAGATTCGCAAGGATATCGTCAAAGTGCTGGCCAAGCACTGTGACGTGGACGAGTCGGCGCTGGACGTGAACATCGAGCGCGGCGGGGACGGCGCGGTAGCCCTCACGGCGACGATACCGATCCGTAACGTTCGCGTCCCGGTACCGCCCGCGCCCGCCAAGCCGACGCAGAAAAAGGAGACGGGCTCACCAAAGCGGACGACCTGAGCCGCCGCGTTCCTGCTCCCGATAACTGCTTAAGGACTTGCGTGCCACGGCGCAAAGCGAAGAGGACCGAACGGATGCGGAACTATTCGGCTGCCAACTTTCCCGACCGTCAACCGTAGTTCATCACGATTCGCTCCGCGCCGACAAGGCGCGGGGCGTGGTCTGCTTTGGACGGAGTCTGTCCAGCGGCGCAAGCCGGTTGTATCTGCGTGGCCGCCCGGCGGAGGCGGTCGTAACAAATAGAAACACGAGGATTACAATGAAACCAACCATTGCCGTCTGCTTCCTATGCGCGGCGGTCCTCGCCCCGGCCGGCGCGATGGCTCAGCGGCCGTCGGATCGGGCGCAGCCTTTCCGCAAGGCAGCTTCCGAGGAGGGCCGTGCTCCGTCGATCTCGTTCCACAATCCATACACCGGCGCGAACGTGAATGCGGGCCTGCTGCTCCCGAATCAGGCGAGGCCGCTCGCCGCGATCGTTCTCGTTTCCGGCGGAAGCCGCCGCGAGCAGCAGGGCGCCGGATTGCTGGCGCACTACCTTGTGGAGCACGGCTATGCCGTCATGGGCCTCGAGCCGATTGCGGCAACGGGCGCAACGGAGGAGGATAGCCTGAACGCGATCGCCGCGCTCCACTACCTGGAGACGAAGCCGGAGCTGAAGGGCACGCGCGTCGGGCTGGCCGGCTACGGCGAGGGGGTGCGATTGGCGGCGACGGCCGCATCGCAGGGTAACCCGGCCGCCTTCCTGATCCTGCTCGGCGGGGCCGTGGTGCCGGACAAGCTGAACGCGCTGCCGGACCACATGACCCCGGCCGCGCTGCCGAAGACCGATGCGGTCCACGCGCTGTCCCGCGTCACCTGTCCGGTCCTCATCCTGCTCGGCGAGTACGATCGCCAGGGAACGCATCGCAACGCGGCCTCGAACGCAGAAGGTCTGCGCGCTGCGCTGGAGGCCGGCAAGCACCGTAACTATACGATCAAGGTGATGATGGACAGCGATGACCTCCTGGCAGAAACCCGAGCGGGGAGCGGGGACGCGTCGACGGCGGTGCCGCCCGCCTCTGTCTGGAAAAACGTGACGGACTGGACCGCCAGGCAGCTCAAGGTGCTGGACCCGAACGCCGGTTCGGACGACGTCGAGGGCGGCCCCAACAAGCCGATCCGTATCTATCCCAAGAGCGTTTATGGTCCGTTCAGTTTCCGCCCGGAGATGGTGTGGGCGCCCGCAATCGGCGGCCAGACCCGGCCCTACGGCTTCTGGTACTGGTAACGGGAACGGCGGCGTTTGGTACACGGTGTTCGGTATTCGGTGTTGGGTGTGAGGTATTCGGTTACAGTGCGCAACGCCCAAAACCAAACACTAAGCACCAAACCCCCACGCAATGGTCGGCCGCGGAGCCACAAGGCTCCGCGGCCGAATACTACGTGTCCGCCCTAACGCCAAACACCGAACACCGTTTACCAAGCGCCGCCGCCCCGCCCTACCTCGCCGCGACCTTGTTGTACTCGTCGATGTAGTCCAGCAGGATGCGCTCCGTCTCGGTGAGCACCAGGTCGCGCGCAAGTGTCGGATCCTCGGCGGCCGTAGGTGCGGTCGCCGTCGGATCGTCCAACTGGGTCGCGCTGGCCTTGGGCGTCTTCGGAGGAGGCGCGAGACTCAGGCCCGGCTTGTCGGCGTTGGCAAGCGTGACCAGGTAGGTTGTCATCTTTGGCGCCGG
>DATGJU010000277.1:0-7588 GCA_035295045.1 Chthonomonadaceae bacterium | reverse complement strand
GATTGAACCCGTCTGGCGGCCCAACCGCCCCGCGATTGAAACCGCCGGACGGTCGCAACCGCCCGCCGGACCCGTCGGCCGCAAATCGCCCGACGCCGCGGCGGGCGCAACGGCCCGGCGATTGAACCCGTCTGGCGGCCCAACCGCCCCGCGATTGAAACCGCCGGACGGTCGCAACCGCCCGCCGGACCCGTCGGCCGCAAATCGCCCGACGCCGCGGCGGGCGCATCGGCCAGGCGATTGAAACCGTCTGGCGGCCACAACCATTCGCTGGGCCGCCGGCCGCAAATGGCCGGCGCCGCGGCGGTTATGTCCGCCCGACGCGCGCAACCACCCGGCGATTGAAACCGCCGGACGGTCGCAACGGCCCGGCGATTGAAACCGTCTGGCGGCCACAACCGTCCGACGGCCCGCCGCACGCGAGCCGCCGGGCGGTCGGAACCGCCGGGCGCACCGGCGCCGTCCGGCGACCCGGCGGCTCGGCTGCGAGGTTTCAGGGATCGATATGTCTGACGCTGAGTACACCACAATTGCTGCGGCGCGCGCCGATGGCGTAACAACCGTCACGCTGAACCGGCCGCAGATTCGCAACGCGTTTGACGAGACGATGATCGCGGAGCTGACGGCTTGCGCCGTGGGTGCCGCGTCCGGTGGCTGCAGGGCGCTCGTGTTTCGGGCCGCGGGACCGGTCTTCTGCGCCGGCGCGGATCTGAACTGGATGAAGCGCGCGGCCGCGTACAGCCATGAGCAGAATCTGGACGACGCCTGTCTCCTAGAACGGATGTTTGCGGCGATCGCGGCATTCCCCGGCGTGACCATCGCGATCGTGCACGGTGCGGCGCTCGGCGGCGGCGCGGGCCTCGTGGCGGCGTGCGATGTCGCGATCGCGGACGTGGAGACGAAGTTCGCGCTCAGTGAGGTCCGGCTGGGGCTCGTGCCGGCCGTCGTTGCGCCGTACATTTTGCAGCGCGTGACGCCCGGCGCGGCGCGCGCGCTGTTCGTCACCGGCGAGCGGATCGACGCGGCTGCGGCGATGCGGATCGGCCTGGTCAACTATGTGACGGCCGGCGAACAGGAGCGCGAGGAGCGGCTGGGCGCGCTGCTGGAGAGCGTGATCGCGTCCGGTCCCGCGGCGATCGGCACGGCCAAGCGGCTTCTCCGCGGCCTGATCGGCATGCGGCCGGACGAGGCGGCGGCGATTACGACGGCCTGTATCGCCGACCTCCGGGCCGGCGACGAGGCGCGCGAGGGAATCGCCGCCTTCCTGGAAAAGCGCAAACCGCGCTGGGCGGGCGCGCCACGTGCCCAGGATCTGCCCTAGCCGGCCGCTGGACAGATAGGCCGAGTGTACCGATCCGACGGATGGCTCGATGCCAATTCGCGACCATCAGGCTCCTATTGACCTCCGTGCCTTCGAGCGACGACCGAACAATCCGAACGCGACGCCTCGGATTCGATGTTCCCGCGCAGGCGGGAACTGGGCCGAAGGCCACCGGGTACCCCCTGGGTGCGCGGGGTCCGGGTACCCGCCTGCGGGTGCGGCGGCAACAACAAGCCGGCCGTCGCCGTAACGGAAGTCACTAAGTGGGCCTACGCTCACACCTCGTGGAATGTACGTCAAGTCGATCGAACGAATGCACGAATTAGACCTTCGGGCTACTTAAGCAGAGCAGAAGCCCGGACCACAAGACATATTAGCCGCGACGAAGGTCCGCTTGCAGGGCCGCAGCGGCCGGAAACTTTCGGTGGGCGGGCCGCGGGCCGGCCGTGCCAGTAGGGCGGAAGTCCCCGGCATGCGACAACCAGATCGCCCAGCGGGCACCCGGCCCAGTCGGCGCTTCGGCCTGTGCGGCGCACGTTCGACGCCGGTTGCGAAGACTCATTCAGCTCGTCTGTGTCCGGCATCGTCGGCGTGTCGGTCGCCAATGCACGCAATCCATTCGATGAGGTCCTGATAATGTATCGAACACTCTTGCCGTTGCTGGCCCTCCTCCTGGTCTTCTGCGCCCCGGCCATTGCGCAGGACAACTACCAGCTCGGCCCCGACTCGATGCCGCAGGCCGGCGTGCCGCGGGGCGAGACGACACGGTACACGATCAAGAGCAGGATTTTCCCGGGGACCGTGCGCGACTACACAGTCTACGTGCCGAAGCAGTACGATGCGTCGAAGCCGGCCCGCGTAATGTTTTTCCAGGACGGCGGCGGCGGGCTGAACGTACCGACGGTCTTCGACAACCTGATCGCGAAGAAGGAGATGCCGGTCACGGTCGCGATCATGATCCCTCCGGGCGTCGTGCCGGCCTCCGGGCCTAAGGCGCTGCCCCGCTTCAATCGGAGCCACGAGTACGACGGCATGAGCGAGGCCTACGCGCGATTCCTGGTGGAGGAGGTTCTCCCGCAGGTCGGCGCAAAGCTGAACTTGAGCAAGGACCCGAACGACCGGGGCCTGTGCGGCGCCAGCTCCGGCGGCATCGCGGCATTTACGGCAGCCTGGCAGCGGCCGGACCAGTTCCGCCGAGTGATCTCGTTTGTCGGAAGCTTCACGGACCTCCAGGGCGGCAATCTCTACAACTCGCTGATCCGTAAGATGGAGCCGAAGCCGCTGCGCGTGTTCCTGCAGGACGGCAGCAACGACCAGGACATCTACTCCGGGAGCTGGCCGAACGGCAACAAGGACGTGTACGACGCGCTGAAATACTCCGGGTACGATGTGAAGTTCGTCCTGGGAACGGGGCCGCACAGCGGGAGGCACGGCGCGTCGATCCTGCCGGACGTGCTCCGTTGGATCTGGCGCGACTATCCGGCGCCCATCGCGCAGCCGTCGTCCGGGCGCTGGCCGCTGAACGAGGCCTGGATTCCCGGCGAGAACTGGCAGCCGGTTGCGGGCGTCGCAGGTCCGATCGGCGGATTAGCGGGCGACACCGATGGTTCGGTGTGGGTATCGCTGCCGCGCGAGAACCGGATCGTGTCCATTGGAGCGAACGGCGAGCTGGACCCGCGCCGGACGATTCTCGGCGTTCGCGCGCCGGCCGGCCTGACCGTCGGGCCGGACGGCGCGCTCGTAGTCTGCGAGCCGCAAAACCGGCGCATCGTCCGCGTGGCGACGGGCCTCGTGCAGGGCTCCGACCGTGCGCGAATCGAGCCGATGGTGCGCGACGTCGTCTGCAGCCATCTGGTGGCAAACCACGCGGGGGACATCTACTTTACCGACGATCGCGACGGCAAAATCTACTTCCAGCCGGCCAAAGGGAAGCGGCGATTGGCATCGGCGGACGTGCCGGCGGCCAGCGCGCTGACGCTTACGCCGGACCAGTCGCTGCTCCTGGTAACGCAGGCGCGGCAGAGCAAATGGGGCTACTCGCTGGTGGCCCACGCGGATGGCGGCCTTACCGACTGCCAGGACTACTTCGACCTGGTAGTGCCCTACGGCGAGCCGACCAGCGGCGCGTCGAGCCTTGCGACGGACACCAATGGCTGGCTCTACGTTGCGTCGAAGAGCGGCATCCAGATGCTGGACCAGGCCGGGCGCGTGAACGGTATCCTCGCGAACCCGATCGCCCAGGCGGCGCCGGCCGGCTCCGAGCATCTGGCGTTCGGCGGGCCGGACCGCAATACGCTCTACGCCGTCCAGGGCGGCGCGCTTTATCGGCGCAAGGTGAAGGCGAGGGGCGTACTGCCCAGCGAAGCCCCGATCAAGCCGCCCGCGCCCCGACTGTAACCTAACCACGGCCACCCACGGGTATCTGTCTTCACGCTTCCCGGGCCTAACCCCCCGGCCCCCATTCCGCACGCGGGAAGGGGGAGGATTCAAAACCCGTCTCCGTCCCGGAAAGGGATCGGGGGCGAGGTCTTCAAGCGGGCACGGGGACATCATGGTTTCGCCCCTTCCCGCTTGCGGGAGGGGGTTGGGGGTAGGTCAGTCGAGAAACAGCGTTACAAGGCGCTGTTCGATCGTTGCGGCGGCACGGGTTAGCGTGCGCGGCGCCAGCATGATGCGGTGGCGTACCCTGGCGCGGCCTGCCATTCCCGCCTGCCGGATACGGTCGGCGTCGCGGTCGGAGCGCCGCGCAGCGCGGCCGATGGACTTGCGCTCCGCGGCGTCGATGGGGCGTTCACCGGGGTTCATCACGCGCCGCCCTCCTTGATGGGTCTCGCCAGTGCGCCTACAGCCGCTGGAACGTAGGGGCGTTCCGGCGGCGCCGGTTGCGAAGCAACGTCCGCCGCGCGGATGATTCGCTCGAGCGCCTGCAGGTAGCGCAGGAAGGCCTCCCGGCCCGCCGCGGACGGCGAGTACGTCGAATGCGGCTTTCGCCGCACGAACTCCTTGCGCACCTCCACGTAGCCTCGCTCCTCCAGAACAGCAAGGTGGGTGCTCAGGTTGCCGTCCGAAAGCGAGAGAGCCTCCTTCAGCAGCTTGAAGTCCGCCTCGCCCAGCGCGAGCAGCGTCGACATGATGCCCAGCCGCGCCTTCTGAAGAAAGGCATCGTCCAGCGAGCCAAGCGCCTCGAGCGCGTCCGCGGCCTGCGGCGCGTTCGGGTGCGTCATCAGTTGTTCAATCAGGGCCGACATCGATCCGTCCTTGCGATTACTCGCCCATCGAATGCGGGGAGCCTCTGCCGGCTCCGCCTGGTCTGGCTGCATGCGGCCAGACGCGAAACGACTCTCACCGACTGCCACGCGCGGCCTCTACCAGCCCTCTTTGCGGGACATCGCGAGCGCGTATACGATGTGGAACCCGCCGAACGAGAGCGCCATCATGGTCAGTCCGAAGCCCGGCAGGAAGAGCGCCAGGGTCCCCGCGAGCAGGAAGGCCGCGCCAAGATAGGAGACCTCCCGCTGCGAGAAGAGGCCTGTAGCACTCACCGCCAGACCGTAGGCCAGCATCCAGAACGGGAATACGTTGCCGAGCTGTCCGTGCTGGAGCAGGTAGAACGTGATCGCAGCGCCGGCGCCCAGGCCGGGCGCCGCGGCGATCACCATCTGCTTGCCGAGCCGTGAGATCACGTGCTTGCCGACGCGCGCGGCCCGCCGCTTCATCAGCAGGTAGTCGACACCGATCGCGATGACGATGACGGCAGACCAGAGCGCGAGGAACTTCACTGAAAATGCGTCAGGGTCGCGCCCAAGCGCGCGCGTGATCACGCACCCGACGATGGACGCCAGCCCGGCGCAGATGCCGGACAGGCCGGAGAAGGTGGAGTACTTGGTCGAGCGCTCCATCAGCGCGCGGATTACGCGCAGGTTCTCTTCGGCCTCGCGGGCGTCCGGCTCACGCCGTTCTCGCAGCATGGTCATTCTCTTGTCGTCCTGTCCTGGTGCGTCGGTAAGAGAGCACTTTGAATTCCAAAGCTATATTCGACATTATAGTGCAGCGGCCCAGCGTTGTCAAGGGAATGCTCGCTTAAAATGTGAGCTGATGGCGGTGGAGGGCGATGCTCTCCAGCAGGCCGATCGAGAAGAGCGTCACGATCATGCTGCTGCCGCCGTACGAAATCAGCACGAGCGGGACGCCGGCCACCGGCATCACACCGACGTTCATACCGATGTTCTCGATGACGTGGAATGCCAGCATCGCGACCACGCCGGTCGCGATCAGCTTGCCGGTCGCGTCCTCGTCCGCACTGACGACGATTCTTACGCCGCGCCAGATAAGGATGCCGTACAGGCAGATCACGGCCAGGCAGCCCGCGAATCCGAACTCCTCGCCGATATCGGAGAAGATGAAGTCGGTCTGGCGCTCCGGCACCCAGCCGCCCTGAACCTGCGTGCTCTTTAGATACCCCTTGCCGAACAGCCCGCCGGAGCCGATCGCAATGCGCGCCTGGGCGATGTGATAGCCGGTCTTCTTCGCGTCCTCGCGGAGGCCGAGGAATATCAGGAGGCGCTGCCGCTGGAACGGCTTGGGCCAGACTCCCGTTACCCAGAGCCCCGCGAACAGAACGGCGGCCGCGCCGAACAGGGCGAAGAGGTGGCGCGGCTCCGCGCCGGCCACGAAGACCATGGCGAACCAGATGGCGATAACGACCAGGCCCGTGCCGAGGTCCGGCTGCGTGGTGATCAGGGCGGCGGGGGCGGCGACGAGCAGCAGCGACGTCGTCAGGGTGAGCGGCGTCTTGATTGTCGCGGCGTTCTTGGCGAGGAAGACGGCGAGCGTGAGGATCACGACGACCTTGGCGATCTCCGACGGCTGATACTGGAACGGGCCGATGGCGATCCAGCGCGCCGCGCCGTTTACCGAGCTGTGGAAGTGGCCGGACCGCACGGCGATCAATGAGAGCAGGTTCAGCAGGTAGAGAGGCTTCAGGAAGCGGGCGTAGTTGTGGAAGTCGAACAGCGCCGCGCCAACGAGGCCGGCGGTGCCGGCCACGATCCAGACGACCTGCTTGTTGGCGAAGCCACCCTGCTGGCCGTACGACGCGCTGAAAACGATCAGCACGCCCAGCGCGGCGATAAGATAGGTTAGCAGCAGAAGCGGAAGGTCCAGCCGCTTGCGCATGCGCAGGTCGGCGATCATCCGGATCTCCTGAGGGCCTGCGCTGTCGCGGAGCGGCCGAGTCGCGTTGGCAGGCGGGCTTCGGCGATCATGGGCGCGCTTCGGAGGCGGGCAGCGCGGAAGGAGATTCCCGGAGCCGGACGATCTCGTCCAGGAGACGCGCAGCCACTGCTCGTTTCGGCAGGAGCGGTAGCGCCCGCTCGCCGTCGTGCGTCACCAGTGTCACAATGTTCGTCTCCACGTCAAAGCCGGCGCCGCGAGCGGTCACGTCGTTCGCGGCGACGAGGTCCGCGCACTTCGAGATTAGCTTGCGACGGGCGTTGGCGGCCAGCGCCTCGGTCTCTGCCGCGAAGGCGACCACCGTCTGCCCGGGCCGCTTGCCGGCGCCGATCGTCGCGACGATGTCCTGCGTCGGCCGCAGCCGCAGCGTCAGGATGCCGCCATCGGGCGCGGCGGCTGCCTCCGCGGCTGTGCGTTTGATCTTTGCAGGCGCGACCTGCTCCGGTGTATAGTCCGCGACGGCGGCGGCGGCGATAAAGACGTCGAATGCATCCCGAAGGTCGAGGCATGCGGCCAGCATCTCCGCCGCGGTATCGACCGGGACGACAGTTGCGCCTGGCGGCGGCCCGATGGAGACGTGGCCGCTCACGAGCGTGACGCGGGCGCCACGGCGAGCGGCCACGTCCGCGATGGCGTAGCCCATGCGGCCGCTGGAGCGGTTGGTGAGGAAGCGGACGGGATCGAGCGGCTCGCGCGTGGCGCCCGCCGTGACGACGACGTGGAGGCCGGCGAGGTCCTGCGGCGGCAGGAGGCGCGCGATGACGGCGGCGACGATGTCGTCCGCCGCGGCGAGCTTGCCCGCGCCCACGTCCTGGCAGGCGAGGACGCCCGCGGCAGGCTCGACTACTTCCACGCCGCGTCCGCGAAGCGTCGCCAGGTTGGCGACGGTGGCGGGGTGCTCCCACATCACGGTGTTCATGGCCGGTGCGACGAGCAGCGGCGTCGCGGGCGGTATCGCGAGAAGACAGGTGCTGAGCATGTCGTCCGCGAGGCCGTGCGCGAGCTTCGCGAGGATGTTCGCGGAGGCCGGCGCGA
>DATGJU010000276.1:0-19578 GCA_035295045.1 Chthonomonadaceae bacterium | reverse complement strand
AGGTGCGCGCGTACATCGAGAAGGCGAATGAGCAGATGGCCGTGATCGGATACTCCGAGCACGGCCTGCGCCACGCCGCGCTCGTCGCCGCAATCGCCCGCAACGTCTGCCTGGAGCTGGACCGTGACGCGCGGACCGCCGAGCTGGCGGCCATCGCCGGCTATCTGCACGACATCGGCAACTGCGTCCACCGCATCTACCATCCACAGATCGGCGCGACCATGGCGTTCCAGCTCCTGGACGAGATGGGCATGCCCGCGCCTGAGATCGGGCTCGTGATCGGCGCGATCGGCAACCACGAGGAGCCGGAGGGCGTTCCGATCAATACGATCACCGCCGCCGTCATCGTCGCGGACAAATCCGACGTGCACTACACGCGCGTCCAGAATCCCGATCCGTCTACCTACGACATCCACGACCGCGTCAATCACGCCGTTCAGAAATCCCGGCTGCTCATCGACCGCAAGGAGATGACTCTGACCCTGGACCTGATCACCGACGTGAAGGAGGCGACCGTGATGGAGTACTTCGAAATCTTCGTCGTCCGAATGATCATGTGCCGCAAAGCCGCCGCCGTCCTCGGCTGCAAGTTCCGGCTGATCATCAACGGCACAGAACTGTAGGACAAAACGGTGTTTGGTGTTCGGTGTTAACCCGCCGCCGCGAGCGCCGCCGAACACCAAACGCCGAACACCGAATACCGCATTCCAACTCACGAGGAGCAGCATGCGAATCAATCGACTGATATTCACATTGTGCGCGCTGGCGGCGGTGATGCTGGCCGGCGTGCAGGGCTCGCGGGCGGCCGGCTTTGTCAAGCTGTTCGACGGCAAGACGCTCACCGGCTGGACCCTAGTGGGCGGCGTTGGGCCAGGCTACGTGCCGAAGGACGGCATTCTCGACTGCCCAGCGGACGGCGGCGGCAACCTCTTCACGGAGAAAGAGTATAAGGACTTCGTCTTCCGCTTCGAGTTCAAGCTCGATTCGGGCAGTAACAACGGCATCGGCATCCGCGCGCCGCTGCAAGGCGATGCCGCCTACATGGGGATGGAGTGCCAGATCCTGGATGACAGCGCTCCTATGTACGCGCACCTGGAGCCGGGCCAGTATCACAGCTCTATCTACAAGGTCGTCGCGGCGAAGCGCGGGTCGCTGAAGCCTGTCGGACAGTGGAACAGGGAAGAGATTACCGCGATCGGCCGGCACATCAAGATCGTCGTTAACGGCATGACCACGATCGATACCAACCTGAACGACGTAAACGATCCGAAAGTATTCGCCGACCACCCCGGCTTCCGCCGCGACAAGGGCCACATCGGGTTCCTCGGCCACGGTCCGGCCGACGTCCAGTTCCGCAACATCTACCTCAAGGATCTGACCAGGCCGGAGCGGGACAATACTGCGCCGGACGGCTTCACGCTCCTGTTCGACGGCAAGGACCTGAAGGGCTGGAAAGGCCTGGTCGCGGACCCGCCGCACCGCGCCGCCATGTCGGCGTCGGAGCTGGCGGCGGCGCAGAAGACGGCGGATGAGGCCGCGTTCCAGCACTGGAAGGTCGAGAACGGCGAGATCGTGTACGACGGTAAGAACAACAACCTCTGCACCGCCAAGGACTATGGCGATTTCGAGATGCTGGTGGACTGGAAGATCGAGAAGGGGGGCGACAGCGGCATCTATCTGCGCGGCAGCCCCCAGGTGCAGATTTGGGACCCGGACAACCATCCTGGCCGGCCCGGAGAGGGGTCCGGCGGTCTCTACAATAATGAGAAGAATCCGAGCGGTCCCAGTCGCCGCGCCGACAACCCGGTTGGCGAATGGAACCGCTTCCGTATCTTAATGATCGGCGACAAGGTGACCGTCTATCTAAACGACGTGCTGGTCGTCCAGAACGTCACCATGGAGAACTACTGGGAGCGCAACAAACCGATCTACCCGGTCGGCCAGATCGAGCTCCAGCACCACGGCTCCATTCTACGATTCAAGAACATCTACATCCGCGAGATAGCCGTCAAGTAGAGTATCGTCAGTTCCCCATGACTGCGAAGCCGTGCTCCGGCAGGGAGACGACCAGGTTGTTTCCCTGCCACTCCATCTTCGAGCTCGTATCCAGCCAGACCTTCCACTGCTTCGAGCCAATCTTCGAGATGGGAATGGACGCCTGGCCAGGCGTGCCGGACCTGTTGAACACCACCAGCGCGCGCTCGGCACGGTTCGTGCGGAGGAACGCGTAGATCCCTTTGGAGTCGTCCATTGCGACCGTCGTGTAGTCGCCGCGGCGCAGTACGGCGTGGCCCTTTCGCAGCGCAATGGCCGCCTTGTAGAAGTCCAGCCGCGTCTTGTCCCACTTGCTGGCATCCCACTCCATGCAGCGTCGATTGTCCGGGTCCTTGCCGCCGTCCATCCCGATTTCGTCCCCGTAGTAGATCACGGGCACGCCCGGATAGGTCATCTGGAACACGACGGCCTGCCGCTGCTTACCCCAATCGCCTCCGCACAGCGTTCGGATGCGCTCCGTATCGTGGCTGCCGAGCAGGTTGAACATGATGTCCGATGCCTCCGCCGGATAGCCGCACCGAATGCCGGAGAGCGCGGTATCGAACTGGGTCGGTGAGCTGCTCTCGAACGCGAAGAAGTCCAGGACGGCGCCGCGCCACGGATAGTTCGTCACCGTGTCCATCTCGTCGCCTTGCAGCCAGTCGTCGGCCTCGGTCCAGATTTCGCCGAGAATCAGGGCGTTCGGATCCTCCTTCTTGACGGTCCTGCGAAACTTCTTCCAGTAGTCGTGGGCCACTTCGTTGGCCGCGTCCAGCCGCCAGCCATCGATCTTCGCCTGACGAATCCAGTAGGTTGCGACGTCGAGGAGATACTCACGCGTCTGTGGATTTGAGACGTTGAGCTTCGGCATCCACGGCGTGCCGTTCCAGCTCTCGTACTTCGACTCCTTGTCCTCGACCTTGACGGGGTAGCCCTTGACGAAATACCACTTCTTGTATTGCGATTTAGCGCCCTCCGCGATCACGCTCTTGAACGGTTTGAAGTCCACGCCCGTGTGGTTGAACACGCCGTCGAGTATCACGTGCCAGCCGTGGAGGTGCGCGCGAGACGTGATCGCCTTCAACGTCGCCAGATCGCCAAACCGCGGGTCGACTTTCTTGTAGTCGGTCGTATCGTAAGCATGCACGCTGCGCGCCTTGAAAATCGGGTTGAAGTAGAGTGCATTGATACCCAGATCGCGCAGATACTCGAGATGGTCGCGGACGCCGGCGAGATCGCCGCCATGCCAGTCGCCGAGCCGCTCGGCCGAGCCCCACGGCGGCGCGTTGGGTGGGTCGTTTGTCTTGTCGCCATTGGCAAACCGGTCCGGGAAGATCTGGTAGAAAATCGCGTCGCGTGCCCATTCGGGCGTATCGAACGGCGGATAATCCTCCGTGTTCAGCACGAATTCAGCCATTGGATGCGTTGCCTCCCACAGTGTTTGTGTTCGGTCGTACACCCGCTCGGACGTGCCGTCTCGAAGCGCGAAAGCATACCGGATCCTGTGTGCGCCAGCCGGAAGCGGAACGCTCGCGTGCCAGTAGTCGAATAGCGTGTCCGAAGCCCGGATCGTCATCGTCACGCGTTGAGGTCTCTGCCGACCTGGCCCTGGCGTCAGGATGAGCCAGCAGGTCTGGACGTCGGAGCGGCGCGTTCGCAGCGTCAGCTCCACGGCTGCGCGACCCACGCGCCTTACGAAGCGTATGCCGCGAACCGTCGTCGTGGGCGACGCGGCTTCGACGCGATGCTCCACCGCCGATGGCGTGATTCTGCCATCGCCCAAGAGCGCCGGCCGCTGCGCGAAGTCCGGCGGCGCAACCGTCAGGACCGCGTTGATGTTGCCGTGGCCGTCATCCACCCTCGGAGCGTCCTGCGGCGCGATCCAGCGCGTGTCGTTCACGATGAATTTGTACTGGTACACTCCCGGCGCGAGGCGCAGGGTGGCCGTCCAAGCAAGCCCGACCGTTCGCCTGACGAGTTTCGTGGCTCGCTTGTTCCAGCTGTTGAACGTTCCGGCCACGGTGACGCTCTTCGGAGAGCCAGTCGGGATGAAGCTAAGTGTAACGGGCATGGTGTCGTCGAAGCCCGCCCGCTCGCCGTGCGCGGGCGGGTCTGCGGTGCGCGGCGCCGTCCGCGATGCGGTCAGCCTATGGGAGCCGGCGGGCAGCCTCTGCCCGCACGCCGCCGGCTGGGAGCCGCGGGCCAGCGCTGCCGCGACCATCGCGAGCACACCGATGTCAATCCGCCAGTCGCGCTTCAAGTTCATGGTCTCCTCCTTGGCGCTCGTGTCGGGCTGGCCGCGGCTTTCGAGCGAATACGCATAGTTGCGCGCTCCCTCACGAATTCCCTCCATCGCCGCACACCGCTGGCCTCCGCCCCGCAATACTCGGAGAATCTGTGGTCGGGCGAGCGCAAACTAGCCCCAGTCTACCAATTCTGGGCAGCGGATGCGCAGACGGGTGCAAGCCCGCCCCCAGCCCCAATTCTGGGGAGCCAGTACGCCGGCGAGTGCACGTGCCACCGACGCCGCTAGCCAGCACCCGTGAACCAGGAACCAGCAACCAGGAACCATCAGCCCGCAGCCCGCAACCCGCGGCCGCCGGAAGGTCTACGCCGCTCCGCCGTCGAACTACCGCCGTAACTGCGGGCCGGGCGTGGCCGGCGTGAAAGGGGTTTGCAATGGCGGTAGGCAGGCGCGAGGCACTGAAATCGGGAGGTGCAGCGCTCCTCGCGATGGCTGCGACGGGGCGCGCGGCGGCGCAGCACGGCGCGACGAACGAAACCTGGCGTCCGGACCCGAACTCTGTGCACTGGTTCCGAACGGCGCGCTTCGGCATGTTCGTCCACTGGGGCGTCTACAGCCTGCTGGGCCGTGGCGAGTGGGTCATGAACAACGAGGGTATTCCGATCTCCGAGTATGAGAAGCTGCCGCCTCAGTTCAATCCGACCCGGTTCGACGCGCGGCAATGGGTCAAAATGGCGAAGGACTCCGGCATTCGCTACATCACGATCACGAGCAAGCACCACGACGGCTTCTGCATGTTCCATTCGAAGCTGACGGACTACAACATCGTAGACAGGGCCCCATTCAAGCGTGACCCGATGAAAGAGCTGGCGGAGGAGTGCAGGAGGCAGGGCCTAAAGCTGTTCTTCTACTATTCGCAGCTCGATTGGCACCACCCCGACTACTACCCGCGCGGAGGAACGGGCAAGAAGTCCGGGCGTCCCGAGTCGGGCGACTGGAACCGGTACAAGGAGTACTATATCGGCCAGGTCCGCGAGCTTTGCACGAACTACGGTGAGATCGGCGGTCTCTGGTTCGACGGCTGGTGGGACCGGCCGAACGCGGATTGGGGCCACGAGACGCTCTATCCCATGATCCATAAGCTCCAGCCGCACGCGCTCATCGGGAACAACCATCACCAGAAGCCGTTCGCCGGCGAAGACTTCCAGATGTTCGAGCAGGACCTGCCCGGGCAGAACACGGCGGGCTTCAACACGACGCATGAAAGCGCGCTTCCCTACGAGACTTGCCGAACGATGAACAATAGCTGGGGCCTCAACACCTCGGACCACGCTCACAAGCCGCCGCAGGAGCTCATCCGATACCTGGCGCAGGCAGCCGGCCGGGATGCGAATCTGCTGCTCAACACGGGGCCGCTACCGACCGGCGAAATCCTGCCGGAGCACAGGGAGCGGTACCTTGCCATCGGCAAGTGGCTGAAGGCGAACGGGCGCTCGATCTACGCCACGCGCGGCGGTCCGGTCCGGCCGAACGAGCAGGGCGTAACCACATACCATGACCGCGAGGTCTACGTCCATGTCCTGAACTGGCCGGTGAACAATGTGGTCGATCTCCCGGCGTTTCCGAGCCAGATTCGATCGGCGCGGCCGCTGGATGGGGGGCCCGAGCTGGCCGTTACGCAGTCGGCTGCGGGGGTACGGATCACGCTGCCCGACGCCGTGCGCGACGCGACCGATTCGATCATCGTCCTTCAGCTCGATCGAGGGCTGAAGGCCTGAAGCCGCCCCTGCTCACAAAGTGCGCGGCGCCGAGCCCTTTTTGCGTGAGGCGGCGCCTCGCCGTGTTGCGCCTCGGACATGTCCGGGAGGCATCCGGTTCAAAGCAGAGCGCGTCGGCGACACGTCGCCGGGAGAAGGCGCGTACGCATCCGAGGTCGCTGCCGGGGTGAGCGCGCCGCGCGAAAGCGACGCGATCAGGGCGGGAGAGCACTTGGATGCGTCCGAGGTCCCTGCCGATGCCGATTTCGGGCGCGCTCAGGCGGACAAGGGGCGCCATGGCCGCCTGACAATCACCTTTGCGTAACGGGGCCGCGGGGGCGTCGTCAATTGGACGTGCGCCCCGATTTGTGGGAGGGACGTGCAGCATGCGACGAACTCATCGGGCGATCGGGCTGGCGCTCGCGCCCATCGTGGCGCTGGCCATCGGGCTGTCGGCGCGGCCCGCGGCAAAGCGCGGTCCGTTCAGTCCGGAGGCGTGGCCGCCGACGATCGACGCGACCAAGCGGGTCCACTTCATCAGCATCGACGGCGAGCTTATCGCACCGAACGATAACTGGGCGCCCAACCTCCGCATCCTTACGGGCGGCGACCACCCGACAGAGCGGGTCACAGTGGGTGGGCATACGGGCGTCCGGATCGCGGGCTTCAAGTTCAATACTGCGGACGACCAGTATCCTATGTGGGCGCGCGAGCACACGGTCGACATCCTGCTTCAAATCTACGGCGACGACGCACTTATCAACAGAGACCGGACGCTGAAGGACTTCAATTTCCTGACCGGAACGCTGCCGGAGCCGATCGCGGTGGACGGCGGGGTCCTGCCTCCGGAGGCAGAAAACCACCGCTGGAACTGGGTGCTGTTCCGGATACCGAACGGGCTGCGCCATATGGACGGCGGCCGGCTGATCGGCACGATACATCCGAAGGCGAGACTGGACCCTGCCATCGCCGAGGTCTCGAAGAACAGCGGGCAGAACGGCGGCACGATCCGGATGGACGGACTGCCTGGCGCGAAAATCCGGGTCGTCGCCTTCGGACAGCGGGGCGCCTTCGGGGAGCCTGAACAGATCGATCATTTCTTCCCTCTCAAGAAGTAGGAGCAACCGGCATGATCCGCGCACTTGCACGCACGGCACTCGCAATACCTCTCCTCGCCCTCGGCCTGGCGGTCCGCGCGCAGACGCCCTCGAACAGCGGCGACATCGTCCAGCGGATCAAGGCGGAGGGGCTGGACCATTCGCAGGTCATGGCGACACTGAGCTACCTGTCGGACGTGATCGGGCCTCGCCTGACCGCGTCGCCGAACATGAAGCATGCCAACGAGTGGACCATGGCGAAAATGAGCGAATGGGGCATGCAGAACGCTCACCTGGAGGCGTGGGGTCCCTTCGGGCGCGGCTGGTCCCTGGAGCGCTTCTCGGCACAGATCGTCTCGCCGCAGGACATCCCGCTTATCGCCTATCCGAAGGCCTGGTCCACCGGCCTGAAGGCGCCAGTGACCGCGGATGTCGTGTTTATCGAGGCGAACAGCGCGGAGGATCTGGCCAAGTACCACGGGCATCTGCACGGCGCGATCGTCCTGAACTCGCTGGTCCGCGAGCTGCCGGCGCACTTCACGGCGCCCGGCTCGCGATTCACGGACGCGGAGCTCGAGGCAAAAGCGAACCAGCAGCCCGGGCAGCAGGGCCGGCGGTTCGGCGGGGGCGCGCCGGGCCAGCCGGGCGCGGCGGGCGGAGCAGCCGGCGGGCAGCTCGCTCTGGCCGGCCAGAAGTACCGTTTCTACCTGGATGAGGGCGTCGCGATGGTGGTCGAGGCGGCGCGCGGCGACGGCGGCACGATGTTCGTCCAGTCCGCCACGGTCCCGCCGGCCGCAGGAGCGCAGCCGGCAGCCGGCCGCGGCGCAGGGAGCGGAACGGCTGCTGGGGCGGGCGGCGCAGGCCCGGCGGCGGCCCAGCCGGTAGGCGCGGAGCAGGCCGCTCCCGCCGGCGGTCAGACGCCTGGCGCGGCGGCCGGCGCCCGCGCGGGCCGGCGCGCGGCAGCGGGAGCGCGCCGCGTCTCGCCCTGGGACAAGGACGCGCCGAAGAACCTGCCGCAGATCGTAGTATCGTCGGAGCAGTACAACCGGATGGTACGCATGATCCAGGCGGGTGAGAAGCTTCGGATGAATGTGGAGCTTTCCGTGAAGTTCTACGACAGCGACCCGATGGGCTACAACACGATCGCCGAAATCCCCGGGACCGACCTGAAGGACGAAGTCGTGATGCTGGGCGCGCACATGGACTCCTGGCACAGCGGCACAGGCGCCACGGATAACGGCGCGGGCTGCGCCGTCGTGATGGAGGCCGCGCGCATCCTGCGGGCCCTCAACGTCCAGCCGCGCCGCACCATACGCGTCGGCCTCTGGAGCGGAGAAGAGGAGGGCCTGCTGGGATCGCGAGCCTACGTCGCGCAGCACTTCGCCACACGCGGTCCGAACGGCGAGCTGGAGAAGAAGCCGGAGTACGACAAGTTCTCGACCTATTTCAACCTCGATAACGGGACGGGCAAGATTCGGGGAGTCTATCTGCAGGGAAATGAGGCAGAGCGGTCGCTCTTCGCCGATTGGCTCGCGCCGTTCAAGGACATGGGCGCCGCTACCGTTACGATTGCAAACACCGGCGGGACCGACCACCAGTCCTTCGACGGAGTCGGGCTGCCGGGCTTCCAGTTCATCCAGGACACCATCGAATACGACACGCGCACGCACCATTCCAACCAGGACGTGTTCGACCGCGCGCAGGGCGATGACCTGAAAGGGGCCGCAGTGATCATGGCCGCCTTCGCCTACAACGCCGCCATGCGCGACGAGAAGCTGCCGCGGAAGCCTGCCGCCGCGCAGTAGGGAGTCGGCGATCAGGTATTCGGGCATTCGGGTCTGCAGGTATTCAGGGCCGGCTGATGGACGGCGAGCGGGCCTGAACACCTGAATACCGAATACCTGAACACACATCTGAATCGATCTCAGAGGGAGTCCATGAGAAGGTATTTCCGATCCGCGCTCGCGTTTGTCGTGCTTGGCGCCTGCACCGCCGCGCAGGCGGGGGCGCAGGACCGGCTGTCGAAGATGCCGGGCTACGAGAACTACGCGCGCATGAGCCGCGAGCTGACCGCGGCGGCCCGGCCGGTCTTCCAGTCCGGTGTGAGTCAGGTAGCCTGGCTTCCGGACGGCTCCGGCATGGAGTTCGCGACCGGTGGGGTCTTCTACCGCTACGACTTTGCCACCCGCAAGCGCACGGAGATCCCGGCCCTGACGGCGCCACCTGCGGCAGCCGCGCCGCAACGCCGCCGCGGGGGCGGGGGCAACCGCGCGCAGTTCGTCGAGCGGGGGCGGCAGGCGGCCGAAGCGATCTCGCCGGACGGAGCGCGGCGCGCCTTCTACCGAGACAACAATCTCTGGATGAGCGCGCCGGACGGCAGCGGCGCCGAGAAGATCACCACGGACGGCAGCCGCGAAAAGCGGATCAAGTACGGCACGGGCAGCTGGGTGTACGGCGAGGAGCTGGAGCAGAGGAGCGCATTCTGGTGGTCGCCGGACAGCAAGCGCCTCGCCTACTATCGCTTCGACGAGGGCGAAGTTCGGGACTTCTACCTGGCGATGCGCACGCTGGACCAGCAGGATACGCTCGACACGGAGCCGTACCCGAAAGCCGGCGCGCCCAATCCGGTGGTAGACCTGTTCGTCTACGATCTGGGCACGCGCCAGAGCACGCGCGTAGACGTGCGCGACGGCAAGCCATTTGCGAACGATGCGATCGGCTATTACGTGTATGACGTGCGCTGGTCGCCGGACGGCAAGGAGCTGCTGTTCAATCGCGCGAACCGCCGTCAGAACGTGGTCGAGCTGACGGCCTGCAATCCCGCGACCGGCGCGTGCCGGCCCGTGGTCCGCGAGACCTGGTCGCCGAGCTGGGCCGAGACGCATCCCGCCATTCAGTTCCTCAAGGACGGTCAGCGGTTCGTCTTCGCGTCGGAACGGACCGGCTACCGCAACCTCTACCTGTACGATCTGACCGGCCGGCTCATCGCGCCGCTCACGCAGCTGAACGCCGACGTGGAGAGCGTGGTTGAGGTGGACGAGTCCGGCGGACGCCTTTACTACATGGCGCACGACGGCGACAATCCGATGAAACTGCAGCTCCACCGGGTCGGCCTCGACGGCAAGGGAGACACGCGCCTGACGGACCCGGCGCTGACCCACCGCGTCCAGGTCGCACCGGACGGCCGCCACTTCCTGGACCGCGCCGAAGCGCACGACGTCGCGCCCTCGACGAGACTCCTGGCGGAGGACGGCAAGCTGATCGGCACGCTGGCCGCGACCGATACGAGTCGGCTCGCCGCGCTGCACGCAACGCCGCCGGAAGTCTTTACGTACAAGGGAGGCGACGGTAAGACGGACTGCTACGGAATGCTCTTCCGGCCGTCGAACTTCGATCCGAACAAGCGGTACCCGCTGCTCGTGGACGTTTATGGCGGGCCGGAGAACAATAGCGTGAGCGAGAGTTACATGGGCTCGGCGTTCGGCGCGCCGGAGACGCTCACCGAGCTCGGCTTCCTCGTTGCCAAGTTCGACGGGCGCAACGCGAAGGGCCGCGGCAAGGCGTTCCGCGACGCGATCTACGCGAAGCTGGGCATCGCCGAGATCGACGACCAGGCCGCGGGCGTCAAGTTCCTGCGGCAGCGGCCCTACGTGGACGCCGGACGCGTGGGGATCCAGGGCGTGTCGTACGGCGGATACGCCTCTGCCATGTGCCTGCTGCGCTACCCCGACGTGTTCCAGGCCGCCTGCGCGCAGTCCAGCCCGACGGACTGGCGCAACTACGATACGATCTACACGGAGCGGTACATGGGCCTGCCGCAGGAGAACAAGGCTGCCTATGACGCCGGGGCGGCCATGACCTACGCCCCCGGCCTGCGCGGACGGCTGATGCTGTACTTCGGCACGGCGGACAACAACGTCCATCCCTCCAACACGCTTCAGCTCATCCGATCGCTGCAGAGCGCAGGCAAGAGCTTCGAGGTTCAGGTCGGCCCGGACCAGGGCCATTCGGCGCTGAACCGCGACCGGATGCTGGAATTCTTCCTGGACGCGTTCGCGCAGAAGAGCTGAGACGGCGATCGATTTGTGCCCTGCTATTGGATGGAGGCGCGAAGGTGGCGGCAGCGCGTCAAGGGTGGGATCTGATCCGCGATACCGCCTGCCTCGCCTGGGACGGACTGCTGGACCTGCTGTATCCGCCCTGCTGCCTCGTCTGCGGGCGGGACGACGCCGAGCCGTTCTGCGCTGTCTGCCGCGCCGCGATCTCCCCGTTGTCGCCGCCGTTCTGCGACCGGTGCGGCATCCAGGTCGGGGCGGGGCGGCTGGTATGCGACCATTGCGAGGAGGGCCCGCAGCCTGACTTTGCGTGGTCGCAGGCGGTGGGGCTGTACGCGGGCGTACTGCTGACCGCGATCCAGCGGCTTAAGTACGACGGCAAGCTGGCGCTCGCGGCTCCTCTCGGCGCGCTGCTCGCCGAATCGCTCCGGACACCCTCACCGCTGCTGCCCGCCGGCCAGCGGTTCGACCTCATCGTTCCCGTCCCGCTGCACCGCTCCAAGTTTCGGGCGCGCGGCTTCAACCAGGCGGAGCGGTTGGCCCGGACGCTCGTAGCGCCGCTCGGCTGTCCGCTCTCAACCGACGCGCTGGTCCGCGCCCGCAGGACGCCGACGCAGACCGCGCTGGGCCGCGCCGAGCGGCGTCGCAACGTCCAGGGCGTCTTTGAGGTGCTTAAGCCGGAGGCGGTGGAGGGCCGGTCGGTGCTGCTCATCGACGACGTGCTGACCACGATGTCCACGGTCAACGAGTGCGCACGGGTACTTCGGAACGCCGGGGCGCGGCGGGTGGCCGTGCTGGCGCTCGCGCGGGGAATGTGAAAACGGCGGCCCAAGAGATGCGTTTAGGGTCGCAGCGGATGTGCGCGAGGTCATCGTACCTGCCGGACCGGCAGCGCGTCCTCGTAGGCGCTGACCTGCATCTCGGTCGCCTCCTCGTCGAAGTAGCTCACGACAAATCCCTCCTCCGCGTTGTCGAAGTGCTGCCGGTTTATCTTTATCGCGGACTTGAGGCGCTGGTAGAACTGCTCCGCGGCCTGCACCGGCTCGAACTTGACCACAAATCGATGCGTGGGATACGCGATCTCGATATAGGGCTGGCGTCTGTCCTCGTTTCCGTTATCGTCCTCATCGTAGTTCAGGTAGAAGTTCCCGCCCGAGAGGCTGAGGGCGCGCTCGTATCGATCGTTCGTCGTGATGAAGAGCCACATGGTGTCCTCGCTAACCGAATAGATTTGTTTGTTGCAGGATTGCACGCCCGCTGCGCGGAAGAGCGGAACATCACCGCAGCGCCGCATGTCACCGCGACTTGCCGCGCGAGAACGATGAAAGGAGAACGCCAACGATGTCCGCTCTCAGCCTGCCGCAGTTCCTCGCGAACAAGATTCGCAACGCAGGGACCGCGCTCCACGACGCCGTAGCCAAGATGCCGGAGGACCGGATCGCCTGGCGCCCCGAGACGGAGGGGAACAAGGGCCGCGATGCGCTCGACCAGGCGCTGGAGTGCGCCTACCTGAATGAATGGGTCGCCAAGGGATACCGGACCGGCCAGATGCCCGCTATCAGTTGGGACGAGTACAAAGTCGCGACGGACGCGAAGCGGAACAAGGCCGCCGCGCTCGCCTGGCTCAAATCCTCGACCGACGATCTTGCCGCCGCGATTGCCGCCTTCCCCGCGGACAAGATCGGCGATGCGACCACGGACCCCGTCCACGCCGGCCGCGCCACTACCTGGGCCGACTTCGCGATCGACCTGTTCTACTGGAACACCGTCTATCACGAGGGGCAGGTCAACTACATCCAGGTGCTGTACGGCGATACGGACTAGGGAGCTTTCGGGTATTCGGGTATTCAGGTGTTCAGGAAGCCCGGCGCGCAGCCGCGAGCGCTCCTGAAGACCTGAACACCGAATACCTGAACACCCAACACCAAGCACGCAGCGCCTAGGCTCTGGGCTTAAGCAGTCCCTGGACTTCCAGCCAGTCGCCGAGGCGGTCGATCCAGCTATCGACGGGCAGGCCGCGCCGGTTCATGCCGAAACCGTGTCCGCCCTTGGAGTAGACGTGCAGTTCGACCGGCTTGCCTGCGGCGTTCCAGTCCGAGTAGAGCTTTGCGCTGCCGGCGGCCGCGCCCTTGTCGTCGTTCGCCACCAGGATGAAGAGCGGGGGAGCGTCCGCCGGTACCGGCTGGCCTCCCGTTCCGCCGCCGTAGATCGCGCAGGCGAAGTCGGGGCGGCTCTCCGCGTCGTGTTCCATCACCACACCCATCGCCACCGCGCCCCCGGCCGAGAAGCCGAGGATGCCGATGCGGTCCGGCGCGACGCCGAAATCCGCGGCGCGCTGGCGGACTACTTTCATGGCCTGCCTCCCGTCCGCGATGGCGAGCGCGGGGATTACGCGCCGCTCCTGCACCTCGGCGGGCGTCAGCTCCGGCGCGTCTGGCCGGCCCAGGAGACGGGCAGTCCGCTTACGGTACTCCTCCTCCGTCGCGCCGGTATCGATCAGCCGGTACTTGAGCACGAAAGCCGCGACGCCCCGCTCCTTCAGCCACGCGGCGACTTTCGTACCCTCGCTATCCCACGATAAAAAATGGAAGCCGCCGCCCGGGCAGACGACGATCGCAGCGCCCGTGGCCCTGGATTTGTCCGGCAGAAAGGCGCTGAGCGTCGGCTTTACGATGTTGCGGACCATCTTCTGGCGGCCGTTCAGGTACTCGATCTCCTGGCGCGTCCACCCTTCAGAGCCCGGCGCCACGCCCGGCCACACTGGAATCACCTGCTCCTGCGCGCGCACCGAGACTGAGGTCGCGCAAAGGAGTGCCAGGCAAAAGGTGATACCGACCAGCCTGCTGACGTGGTTTTCCACAAGGATCCTCTCGGCTCCCCGGCAGCTACTTACTCAGGATGTCGTTCAGGATGGCTGCCAGGCGGGCGCCGCCGAGCACGGCCTGGCGGCGGCTCAGGTCCTTCTGGAGCGTCTCGTAGCCCTTCGTAGGCTCGTGGTCCTGTTCGATGCCGACGTAGACCACGGTGTCGGAGAGCGCCGCGCCGGACTTGACCCAGGCCATCGCGTCTACATTCGCCACGTCTGCCGGCGCGGGCGCGTAGGATTGCGTCCAGCGCTGCGAGATCTCCTCGAAGGCGGCCGGCATGCCCTGCTGCTTCTCATCGGCGATCGCGCGAGTGATAGCGCCGTCCCAGCTCCCGTGCAGGCGGCCGGGCCGGCTCGATCCGGGAAGCTTGATCATGAAGAGATTGCCGCCGGCATCGCCATCCGGCAGCGTCTCGTGGTTGGAGACGCAGTGGAGCGGCTGGTGCAGGTCGCCGGCGAGATGCGCGATCCAGGTGAGCCACCAGCACTCCAATTTGCGATCCGAGCTGCCCGACGCTTCCAGCGAGGCCAGGTCCGTGCGCGCCTTCGCCAGCGCGACGAGGGCATTCGACTCCTTGGGCGCGTGGCTGCCCTTGTCGCGGATCGCGACATCGTAATAGTGCCAGGTCTTGCAGCGCACGTCCTCGTTGTCCGCCGAGTTCGGCGGATGCGTCACGAAGAACGTCTTGTTCATCGCGTCGATCGAGTCCTCGTAGACCGTGTTCTTGTTATACTTGATCGTATCCGGGAAGACCGCGGCCTTTCGGAACGCCGCGCGCACGTCCGCGTCGCTCATGCTCGCCGGCCGCGTGATCGGGTCGCCGGCCATCAGGATTTCGCCGATCTCGTGCTTCGCCTTGTCCGTGAGCCGCGTCCAGGCAATGTCCGCGATCTGCATGTGTCCGGTCTCGTCCCACGCTCTTGCGCGAACGGCCGGGACGAGCAGGACGGACGCCAGGGCAAGCGCCCCGATCATTCGTTTCAAACGTGCCTCCAAAGTTGCCTCCAGGCGTAGATCACCGCACAGCGACGCGCGGGCGAGTTCGGCGGCGGCGATACCCGCCTGCCGCTCATCACCGCGTTGCGTGCTCTCTCCGAATTCTACGATTGCGCCGAAATCCCGCTCTCCGCGGCCCCCGGCGCCCGTAACCGCACTGCGTGGTCTCTCCGGCGCGTGTGACTGCGGCTACTCGTGCGGATCGATTATCGCCGTCATTCGGTGCGAGGCACCCGCGGCGAGCGTGACCGCATTCTCCAGTGCGTTTGCGGTTTCGATGCAGACGAAGCCGGGCCACTGTCCGCCGCCCAGATCGGCCATGCTGTCCGCCTTGTCCCACGGGTTCCAGACGACCGTACTGCGCGACCCGGACTTCGAGACATGAATGTCGCCGTATTCGGGATCGTGCAGCGTACATGCCGCCGCCGTGTTGACGAAGACGCGGTCCGTCTCGCCGAACAGCGTGAGCGGCGCGTGCGGCAGGCGCTTCCTGGCCATCCCCGCGACCTTGTCCGCGTATTCCGTGTTCTCCAAACCCGTGATCCGAATGTTGCGAACGTCCGATACGGCAAGATAAGTGTGAAACGCCTCGGTGAATTGGAAGGGCTCGCCCGACCGGTTGACGACTTCCAGCGTCAGCATGAGGCGGCTGCCTACCGATACCGTATATCGAAGGAGGAAGTCGTGCGGCCAGAGCGCGCGCGTCGCGTCGGACGCCGTGAGTTCGAGGACCACGACGACGTCGCCGTCGCCGGTCCGGCGCGCCTCGGTGACCAGCCACTCCGACGTTCGCGCGAAGCCGTGCTGCGGCAGGGCGGCGTCGGTCGGGTGTGGCCCGAACCAGGGGAAGATGACCGGCACGCCGCCGCGGATCGCCTTGCCGGACGCGAACTTACTTGTCTCGCTGCAGAACAGCACCTTCCGTCCGCCGGCATCGTAGCGCGTCACGGTCGCGCCGAGCAGGCAAATCTCCGCCTCCGCCTCGGCCGCGGTCAAGCGGGCGCACGGGAGTCCGCCTTCGCCCGCTCCGCAGGAGACGGCGCCCGGTATTTCGAATCGGCCGCCTTGCGTGGAACCGCTCTGCAATGGGACGCTCCCTTCTATGGCACGCGCGCTCCGCGCGATGCGACCCACAGTTTGTACCAGTCCGTGCGCGAGAGCTCGATCGCGTGCGCTTCCGCGGCCTCGCGGATGTGCTGCGGGCTGTTCGATCCCACGAGGGGGATGATGCCGGCCGGATGGCGCAGCAGCCATGCAACCGCGAGCTGGACCGGCGTCGCGCCGCCGTACGCGTCTCCCAGCTCGCGGAGCGCGGCAAGAACGCGCTCGAACCGCTCGCGGTGCGGATGGTCCGGCGGGATGTGACGCCGGCCGCTGAGCCAGCCGCGGCCGACGGGGCTGTAGGCCAGCGGCGTGATCTGGTTCTCAAGGCAGTGGTCGAGCACACCATCGCCGCCCTGGCCCTCCCGTCCTTCGTAGAGCGGCTCAAGATGGAGCAGCGAGAATTCAAACTGGTTCGTCACGATGTCGGGGTCGAGATAGGAGGCGAGCGCGTTGCACTGGTTCGGGTAGTAGTTGGACACGCCGACGTCCCGGATTTTACCCTCGGCGATCAGGTCCTCGAGTGCCTGCGCGGTTTCCGCGGGATGGCTTAGCGGGTCCGGCCGGTGAAGCTGGTACAGGTCGATGTACTCGATGCCGAGGCGCTTCAGCGACGCCTCGACGCTCGACCGAATGTGCTCCGGCGAGTGGTCGTAGTAGCCGGACCGGATGCCGACCTTGGTTGCAATGAAGATCGACTCGCGGCCCGGTCTAAGCGCCTCCATGCAGTCCTTGAAGATCGATTCGCAGGCCGTTCCGCCGTAGATGTCGGCATGGTCGAAGAAGTTGATGCCGGCCTCCAGGGCCGCCTCGACGGAGGCAATGGCCTTGCGCCGGTTTTCGGGGCCGACCTCGGCGGGATTCCACGTGCCGGCGAGGCCCATACAGCCGAGCGCTATTCGCGAGACCTCGAATCCATGCGTGCCGAGGGCCTGAAACGACATTGTGCGGGGCATAACCAGATTCCTCACGTCGGGAGCGTTCTCCACCGGCATTCGATAGCAGACAGCGGGAATCCTGCGGATCGGAGCTCACGCGCGCCGATCTCGTTAAAGCCCGGCCGGGTCCCAGACGCAATCCAGGGCGCAGATCGGCCGATCTGCGCCCTGGATTGCATTACGAAGCGGGCACGGGCGCCTGCCCGACCCACAACCTATCAACCGGTACGGCCGGTTTCCGGCAGCGGCTCCACGCGGGGTGCGGCAGAGCCGAACATCCGACGCGGAGCGGCTTGTCCCTACCTGCTCCGCGGGGCCAGATCGCGCAGCGGCGAGACGGCGGCGTCCACGGCCGTTGGACTCGTTGGCGTCCGGCCGTCGGGGCCGAGGAAGCGGCCCTGCGGCTGCGGAAGGGCCGCAGGACGGTCCACGATCACTGCGGAGGCAAGCACGGGCATCTCATCGCGCACCTTCGGAAGCTGGTCGAGGTCGAAGCGGCGCGCGCCCGCCCAGTGCTTCTGGAAGTACGAGTCGGCCAGCGCGCTGATGCGCACGCCCTTGCCCTGTCCGGCGGCGTGGACGAATTTGCCCTCGCCGATGAAGATGCCGACGTGAGATAGGCCGCGCTTATAGGTGCCCTGGAAGAAGACGAGGTCTCCGGGCCGCAGCTCGGCGGGCTTGACGGCCTTACCGCGCGTGAACTGCGCGCCGGCGACGCGCGGCAGATAGATTCCCCACTTGCCGCAGACCGCCTGGACGAGTCCGGAGCAGTCGAATCCGGACCGGGCGGACCGGCCGCCGAAGCGATAGGGGACGCCGCGGAACGCGAGGGCGGTGCGGGCGATGTTCTCGCCGCGCTCGGTGACGAGGGCAGTTGCCGCCGAGTCGAACAGGTCGCGCCCGTGCGTCGCCCGGTCGATAACGGGAGCGGCGGGCAGGGGAGTGTTATTGGAGGCCACGGGCTTCTTGGCCGCGGCAGAGGTTTTGCTCTTGGATGGTGTATGGGGCCTGGCGTGTTTACCGTTGACTGCGGACGCGGATAGGGCGGAGAGGCATATCGCGGAGGCGAGCGCCGCAGTGGTTCGGGTGGTACGGTTCAATAACTCGATTCCTTTCTCGTTGGTTCCAGTCGGACCCGTGTCGCCGCAGCCGGCCGTGCCGGATGCATTGTCGGATGGTATCGGGAGTGCCTGCAGGAATACGGGAAGAGAATCACGTCGAGGCGATGCAGCCGTTTACGTTCCTTGAGGTGCACAGTCCATTATAACCGCAAATTTCGGCCAAAGGCAACCGCACGCGCCGTTTTCGCGTCAGGAAGTCGCGAATAGTTTGCCGCTGCGGGCGCCCAGGCCGGATTTGCTGCCCTGGTACAGTTACCGACGCGGCGGCGGGGGCGCTTTGGTTCGGATGCCGGGCGTTCGGGATCGTCGATCGCGGGCGGTCGCATCGCGGCGCGTCCGGGCCAGCTATCGCCTCGCTAATAGACACTGAACGCAACGCCGGCCAGATCGTGGCCCTGCGCCGTCGACGATACGGTTCCGACGTTCGGCGCCGATGTCGAATATGCGAACGCGGCGCCTGCAATGTTGTCCAGCGGCACGGATCCAATATACGGGCCGTGCCAGGTGGTCGGGTCGATGTTCTGGGTTGCGCCGGAAGAGTCGATGCCGTGCGCGGGCGCGGTAGTCGATGCAAGGTCTGCGAGCGCCTGCGGGTAGAAGCCGGTGTCCGCCTGATAAGTGGCGACCGCGTTGCGGAGCTGGGAGAGCTGCTGCTTAAGGCCGGCCTCCTGCCCGCGGCGCGAATGATCGACGTATCTTGGCAGTACGATGGCCGCGAGAATCGCCATAATGACGACCACGATCATCAATTCTATCAGCGAGAAGGCCCGTAGGGCTCTACGCATTGTTCCGCTCATCGATCTTTATGTCGGCACGCGTGGTTGCGTTCCGGCGCGAAGCGCGAACTGGGAGCAAGCTGCCCGGCAGCACGCCTGCATCCGCGCCCAAGGTCACGCTATTGGCAGTGCGACTGCGGCGTGGCGAGAGGACCGGGTTGGTCTCCTCTTCCCCACGCCGCGCCGCGCTTGAATCTCAAGCAACCGCACACTGCAGTGCATCCGATCAGTACGTGCTATACGCCGTTCCGGCCAGGTCGTTGCCGGTCGCGCTGCTGGTCACGTTGCCAACGCCGGGCGCAGAGGTCGTATAGGTGAATGCCGAGCCTGACACGGGGTCGTTGGGCACGACGCCGGTGATGTAGGGGCCGTGCCAGTTCGCGGCGACGATGCTCTGCAGCGTCGCGGTCGAATCGTATCCCTGCGAGGGCGCTGACGTGGCCGCCAGGTCGGTCAGCACGTGCGGATAGAAGCCTGTGTCGGCCTGGAATGTCGAAATGGCGGTCCGCACCTGCGAAAGGTCGCTCTTCAGCGCGGCCTCCTTGCTCCTGCGGCTCTGGTCCTGGAACTTGGGTATGATGATCGCCGCCA
>DATGJU010000275.1:0-3399 GCA_035295045.1 Chthonomonadaceae bacterium | reverse complement strand
CGCCTCCGCGTTCGCGGCCTACGCTACGACGTATCCCAGGCCGGGCTGGGCCGAGCAGGACCCGGAGGCGTGGTGGCAGTCAGTCTGCCGTTCGACTCGCCAGATACTGGCCGAAAACCCCGAGGCGGCCGCGCGGCTGGCCGCGATCGGCTTCTCAGCCATGATGAACGGCTGCCTGCTCGTCGACGGTGCGGGCAGGCCGCTCCGGCCGGCTATCATCCATGCGGACGTGCGCAGCGCCGCCCAATCCGAACGGATCGCAGCCGTGGTTGGCGAGGAGCGGGCCTACCGGATCACTGGCAACCGCGTTGCGCCCTATTTCACGCTCGAAAAGCTGGCCTGGCTCGCCGATCACGACCCGGACGCGCTCCGCCGCGCGCGCTGGTGCGTCCAGACGAAGGACTACGTGGAGGGCCGGCTTACAGGCGTCTGGGGCGTGACGGACCCGTCCGACGCGTCACTCACGGGCGCGTTCGACATGGAGCACGGCGCCTGGTCCGGTGAGATGCTGGACGCCGCGAGTATCCGCGCCGGCCTCCTGCCGGAGGTGCGCCCGTCGATGTCTGTGATTGGCGCGGTAAGCGAGGATGCCGCTCGCGAGACGGGTCTTCGTGCGGGCTTGCCCGTGGTGCTGGGCGGCGGCGACGGCGCCTGCGCCACGGCGGGCGCCGGCGTGGTCACGGCCGGAGATGCCTACCACTACCTCGGAGGCACCTCCTGGGTGGCCGCGATCTGCGGCGCGTACCGACCCGATCCGGAGCGCCGGCTCTCGCTCTTCTGCGCGCTCGATCCGGAAAGGTTTGTGCTCTACGGCACGGTCCAGTCCGCGGGCAGCAGCGTGGACTGGCTCCGGCAGGCCATAGGCACGGGTTCGCCTGAGACAGACGCGGAGGAGAGCCACGCGGCCCTCGAGCGGCTGGCGGCCTCCGCTCCGCCGGGCAGCCATGGCCTCTTCTTTCTGCCGTACCTGGCCGGCGAGCGCTCGCCGATCTGGGACTCCGCGGCCCGCGGCGCGTTCATCGGCCTTACGGCCGCGCACACGCGCGCCGATCTTGCGCGAGCCGTCTTCGAGGGCGTCGCGTACGCGCTGAACTCCAATCTCACGGCGCTGGCCTCCGCCGCCGACGTGCTGGGACCGATCCGCGCGCTGGGTGGCGGAATGCGCATGGCGGTATGGCGGTCCATCCTCTCGGCCGTCTACAACCGCCCCCTGCGCCCGCTGCAGCGACTGGCGGAAGCGACCGCGTGCGGCGCGGCCATGGCCGCGGCGACCGCCATTGGCCTCTGCCCGAACCTGGCGGATGCCGCCGAACGGTTCGCGCCGCTCGGGGATGAGGAGGTTCCGGATCGTGCGGCCGCTGCCGTCTACGCCCGCGGTTTCACGTTCTATCAGTCGTTGTATCCGGCCCTGGCCGACCGATTTGCGGCGCTGGCGGCGCTCCGCAATCACTCCGGTGGTGATCCCGGGGCCGCGGGCCGCTAGCAGACGAGCATCCGCGTCAGCCGGATCGGATCCGGCCTCCCGACGCGCCGCATGCAGGAAATACAGCGAAGCATCGCAAACAGGAGCCTCGCACTCTGCCGCGTGCCGCGCGGCGCCCGAAATAATCGAAGCGCAGGTCATGATCGAAAAACCACACAATCCGGCAGAAGCCGTGCCGGAAGGCATGCACCATGACCAGGCCGTCGTGGAGGCACAAAGTGCGGAGACAGCGCAGTTGACGCCGCCGTTCGCGGCGGAAGCGCTGTTCGACGCAAGCCCCGTGCCGGCGTGGATCGTCGACGCAGAGACGCTGACGTTCCTCGCCGTGAACGGTGCGGCGTGCCGCCACTACGGGTATACCGACCGCGAGATCGCGGGAATGTCCCTGCTGGACTTGTGCTGCGAAGACGACGCGCCCAAATGCCTCAAGCAGATCGCCGGCGGCCCGGCCGGCCTAGACGCGCAAGACGCGGTCCGGCACCTGCGCCGAGACGGCACGGTCATCGACGTGGTCGCGTCGCGCCATCCGACCATCTATAACGGCAGGCGCGCCGTACTGTCGATCCTCAGCGACGTAACCGACAGGAGGCGGCATGAGCGCGCCGTCGAGCAGAAAGAGGCCCTTCTTCGCGCCATACTCGACCACTCGCCATCCGCGGTCTCGCTCAAGGACGCGAGCGGGCGGTTCCTTTTGGTAAACCGCGCTTTCGAGCGCCTCACGGGCCACACGGCGACGGAAGCGATCGGCAAGACGCACGGCGAGCTGTTCGACTCAGCATTGGGCGAATTCATCGCGCGTAATCACCGCACCGTCGTCGAAACCGGGGCTGCGCTGGAGCACGAGGAGTCCGGCATAGTCGATGGCCGGTCCGTTACGTTCTTGACCCAGCGATTTCCGCTCCTCAATCGCCATGGCGAGGTGTACGCGGTCTGCGGCATCTCCACGGACATCACCGAACGAAAGCGCGACGAGCTGGCGCGGGAGTTCCTTTCGGATGCTACGGAGGCGCTCGCAGGGTCGCTGGATTATGAGGAGACTCTGCACCGCGTTGCGAAGCTTGCCGTGCCGCAGATCGCCGACTGGTGCGCGGTCGACATGGTTCTCGACGACGGCACGGTCCGTCTGCTGGCGCTGGAGCACGTCGATCCGACGAAGCTGGAGCTCGGCTACGCGCTGCGGCGCGAGTACCCGCCCGATCCAGGCGAAAAGCTCGGCCTCGTCAACGTCATTCGTACCTGCCGGTCCGAGATCTACCCGACCATAACCGACGAGTTCCTGGTTGCATCGGCGAAGGACGCGCGGCACCTTGAGATCGCGCGGGGAATGGGCCTGCGGTCCGCCATGGTGGTTCCGATCGTCGCGCGAGAGCGGGCGCTTGGAGCGATTACTTTCGTAACCACGCACGAGACCGGCCGGGAGTATACCCATGCCGACCTCGTGCAGGCGGAGGGACTCGCTGCGCGCGCCGCGCTGGCAATTGAGAACGCGCGGCTCTACCGTGCAGCGCAGGTTGAAATCGCCGAGCGGGCGCGCGTTCAGGAGGCGCTGGAGAATAGCGAGAAGCGGTTCCGCTTCGCCCTTGCGAACTCCGACATCGCAGTCTATACGCAGGATCGGGACCTCAGATACGTCTGGGCCTATAACGGCGCAACGAATGCCGAGCTTCCAGATATCTACGGAAAGACCGACGCCGAAATCCTGGCCCACGATCATGCCACGGCGTTGACTGAGATCAAGCGCCGCGTTCAGGAGACCGGCATCGAGGAGCGCCATGTTGTGGGCGCGCAGCGACTCGGACAGGAGTTCCGGTACTACGACACCAGCTTCGCCCCGCTCCGCGACGAGTCCGGCGCGGTCGTCGGCGTCACCGGCACGGTGAACGACGTCACGACGAAGACGCTGGCGCAGGACGCGT
>DATGJU010000274.1:0-5142 GCA_035295045.1 Chthonomonadaceae bacterium | reverse complement strand
GCTGGACGTGTGCCGCGAGCCCGCAGTCGTGCGCGACGGCTGCACGGAAATCCGGTTTCAGTTCACTTCGGAGACGGGAGCCCGTGTGCCGTGCCACCTCCTCCTGCCGGCGGATCGGCCGGCTCCCCACCCCGTCATCGTCTGCCTGCAGGGCCACACGACCGGCATGCACATCTCCCTCGGCCGCCCGAAGTCTGAAGCCGACCAAAGGACGGTCGCCGATGGCGATCGCGACTTCGCGCTCCAGGCCGTGCGCGAGGGATACGCGGCGCTCGTGATGGAGCAGCGCTGCTTCGGCGAGCGGCAGGACCGGCGCAGCGCCGAATTCCGCCACTTCACCGGCGGCTGCCAGCACGCCAGCATGGTCTCTCTGCTGCTGGGCCGCACGATGATCGGCGAGCGCGTATGGGACGTGAGCCGGGCGGTCGACGCGCTCGCGGCGTTCCCGGAGATCGATTCCGGGCGAATCGGCTGCATGGGCAACTCCGGCGGCGCGACGATCACCTACTTCGCTGCCTGCATGGATCCCCGCATAACCATTGCGATGCCTTCCTGCTACGTCTGCTCGTTCCGGCACTCGATCGCCCGAATCGACCACTGCGCGGACAACTACCTGCCCGCATTCCTACGCTGGTTCGAGCTCGGCGATATCGCCTGCCTGATCGCTCCACGGCCAATGGTTGTCGTCGCCGGCCAAACCGATCCGATCTTCCCGATCGCCGGAGTCCACGAGGCCTACGAGCGCATCGAGGCGGTTTACGCCGCGGCAGGCGCCGGCGATAAGTGCCGCCTGGTCATTGGCCCCGGCGGCCATCGCTTCTACGCCTCGCTTGCGTGGCCCGCGTTTCGGGAGCTAAGCGGCTGGTCGCCGGCATAGGCTCTTTCAGATTCTTCGGTAGATTTCGCGACCCGAGCAACGGGTCTATTTAGCGTACGAGAACACCCCGGGAGGCAACCATGGATCGGCGGCGTTTCATAATCTCGTCCCTCGCCACCGCAGGCGCAGGATTGGCGGACGCGACAATGGACCTCTGGAGCCCAGCCCGCGCCGGGACCGTTTCGCTCGCGGCCTTTCGCAAGGCGTTCGACAGGCCGCGCGTTCCGCTGGAGCCACAGTCGGTCGCCAGCGAGGCGAAAAACGGCCTGGTCCACGAGAAGGTAACGGTTGCGAGCGAGGCGGGCGTGCGCGTACCGCTTCTTATCGTGCGAAAGCCGGATGCGGCCGGTCGATTGCCGGCGATCGTCTGCCTCCACGGGCTGGGCGGCAGCAAGGAGGGAATGAGCGGCTATCTGGAGGAGTTCGCGCGGCGCGGCTTTGTCGGTGTTGCGCTGGACGCCCGCTACCATGGGGACCGGTCCGGCGACCTGACGAAGGCGATGATCGCCTCCTACCGGATCGGCAAGGAGCGCCCGTACCTCTGGGACACGGTGTGGGACACGTGGCGGGCGCTGGACTACCTGCAAGCGCGCCCGGACGTGGACGGCAAGCGGCTGGGCGTGATGGGCATCTCGCTCGGCGGCCACACAACCTGGATGGTAAGCGCGGACCCGCGCGTCAAGGTCGCCGTGCCAATCATTTCGGTCTGTTCGTGGCGCTGGCAGCTTGCGCACGAGGGCTACAAGCAGCGTGTCGCCAATCTGCAGGGCGCCTTCGACGCGGTCCGCAACGACCTGGGCGAAAAGACCGTAACACCGAAGGTCGTGGCCGCGGCCTGGGCGCGCTGGATGCCCGGCATCCCTGACCGCTTCGACTGCCAGGACATCCTCGCCGCTATGGCGCCGCGCCCGCTCCTCATCCTCGGCGGCGACAGCGACGCCGTCGCGCCGATCGAAGGCGCGCGCGAGGCCATCGCCGTGATCCAGGCGGCCTACGAGCGCGCCCGCGCCGCGGACCGCCTGCAGGTCGTCATCGCCGAGCACTCCGGCCACGCCGTCACGGCCGCGCACGAGAAGGCCATGTACGCCTGGTTCGACAGGTGGCTGAAGGCCTGACGATAACGCCCCCTATCTCTACCAGGCGTAGTCCTCCGGGGCGGTCTTGTGGCCGGGGAAGATCTCGTTGATCTTATTGAGCGTATCGGCGTCCGGCTGGATTTCCAGGGCGCGCAGCGAGCCGTCAAGCTGCTCCATAGTGCGCGGGCCGATGATCGGCGCGGTGATCCGCTTGTTCTGGAGCATCCAGGCGAGCGCCACATCCGCAGGCTTCTTCCCCATCTCGCGGCACAGATTCTCCCATGCCTCGATCTTCGGGCGGTGCTTCTCGACCTCCTTCTGCATGCCCTCCGAGGCCCGACGTCCCTTCTCCGCCTTCTCCAGGACGCCGCCGAGCAGGCCGCCCGCCAGCGGACTCCACGGGATCACCCCCAAGCCATAAGCCTCGCAAGCCGGCAGCACATCCGTCTCGATCTGCCGGCGAAGCAGGTGGTAGATGCTCTGCTCCGACACGAGGCCGAGGAAGTTGCGCCGCCGGGCCGCCTCGTTCGCCTGCGCGATGTGCCAGCCCGCGAAGTTGGAAGAACCAACGTATAGGACTTTGCCCTGCTGGACCGCAGTCTCGCAGAACTCCCAGATCTCGTCCCAGGTCGACTCGCGCCATACGTGATGAAACTGGTAGATATCGATGAAATCGGTCTTCAGGCGGTGCAGACTCGCGTCGAGCGCCTTGCGCATGTGCAGCTTCGAGAGGCGGGAGGTGTTCGGCCAGTCGCCCATATCGCCGTAAACCTTCGTCGCGATAACGACCTTGTCGCGCCTGCCCCCGCCCTGCGCAAACCAGCGCCCCACAATCTGTTCCGTGACGCCTTCGCCCTTCTTCCAGCCGTACACATTCGCCG
Source organism: Chthonomonadaceae bacterium (assembly GCA_035295045.1). Taxonomy (GTDB): domain Bacteria; phylum Armatimonadota; class Chthonomonadetes; order Chthonomonadales; family Chthonomonadaceae; genus DATGJU01. The sequence continues at coordinate 2,308 of DATGJU010000274.1, read as the reverse complement.
TGTCGAAGAAGTTGATGCCCAGCTCCAGCGCGCGGTCCATGATCGCGTAGCTGTCCTCTTCGGTTGTCTGCGGCCCGAAGTTCATCGTGCCAAGGCAGAGCCGACTCACCTTCAGCGCGGTGCGGCCGAGGTTGACGTACTGCATAACTGGTTGCCTCCTTGGGAATGAGTTCCTCCCTATCTACGCAGGATGGCCTGGTAATGTCTTCAAGCCGCCGGAATTCCCCGTCGGACGCTCAGATCCGCCCATAGAACGCGGCGTTGTGCGCTGCGTAGTGTGCCCAGCGCGCCGGAACATCCGTTTCGGCGAAGATCGCGCCGACCGGACACTCCGATTCGCAGAGCCCGCGGTCGATGCAGTGCACGGGGTCGATGAAGAGCATGTCGTACGTTGCCCCGTCACGCTCAGGGACGCCCTCTTCGATGCAGTAGCACGGGCACACGGTCACGCAGCCCTTGTCCTTAACTCCGATGCACGGCTTTGTAATAACGTATGGCATCTGTCCCCCTTCGTCCGTCGGGTCCCTGTTGCGAACGTCCAGACGGCGCAAACGACGTGAACGGCGTCATTGTAGCCACGCACGGCGCGCCAGAGCGGCCGCGAGATCGTCATCGCTGCCATAATAACACCGTCCGGCCGTCGGCTGGCGCAGGGCAAGATTGTCTTCGAGCCGCATCAGCCGTACATCGGTCTGCTGGTGGTGCTGAGCGGAGCCACCCGCGTCTACTCGCTCGACCGGCGAGGGCGGGAGATCACCATCGACCGGCAGATGCCCGGCGAGAGTGTCCCGGAACTGCCTCTGTTCGACGGCGGCAACTATCCGGTCGGCGCAGTCGCCGCCGAGCCCGCGCGCGTCTTCGTGCTTCCAAGGGATCGGTTCCTTGCCCTCATGTCCGTGCGCCCGCAGATCGCCGTTTCCGCCTTGAGGGCTACGGCGATCCGTATGCGCCGACTGCTCGTTATGCTGGAGGCCCAGGCGCTGCACACCGTGCAGGCGCGCCTTGCGGCCTGCCTGCTGCGCCCGGCAGCCTGCCGCGCAGCATGCAGGCTCGAAGAGACGAACGATGCGTCCGCGAGCAGCATCGGCACGGTGCGAGAGGTCGTGTCGCGGTCGCTTCGAGCTCTCAAGGAGCAGGGCGCGATCGACTTGTCGGGCCGGCTCATCACGATCCGGGATGCCAGGCCGCTGACGATGATCGCCGACGGATAGTCTCGACCGGGGCGACCGGCGCACGCCCAACCCGCTTGCCACAGTGCGCCGAGCGGACAAGCGCGACGAGATCCGGCATGTGAGCGTTCCCGGACATGAGCCGGCTTCGCGCGAAGCAACGCTGTTCGCCGCGGCAACGGCAATGCCTGTTATAATAGACCGGATGTGCGGCGCCAAGAGGGACCAGAGTCAATGGACGAATCGCGAATCTACGAGGGAGTGTTTGACGAAGTCGTATCGCGACATCACGACGAGCTGTCCGGCCTGCGCGTCAAGGTGATTGTCGATAATGCGGACCAACCTGCGGGAACTGTCGGTAGGCCTTTTCACGAAACGGCATCCGATGAGGAGTGGGTTGCCGCGCTTCGCGCGTGGTCGGAGCGCTATAGGCCCAAAGGACCCGTGCTGACGGATGAATCCGTTGATCGCGAGAACATATACCAGGGCAGAGCATGATGAGCCTGGTTCTCATCGATACCAACGTCCTGTTGCGAACGTCGCGCCCGACCGATCCCCAGTGCGCCGTAGCGATCAGCGCGCAGGCAATACTGCGGTCTCGTGGAGACAGCCCCTGTCTCGTCGCACAGAATATAATCGAGTTCCGTGCCGTGGCTACCCGGCCGGATGTCGTAAACGGCCTCGGAATGAGTCAGGCCGATGCCAACGCCGAAATCCTGGCCCTGAAATCCTTGTATCCGGTCTATCTCGATGAGCCGGCCCTACTCGCGGAATGGGAGCGGCTGGTGCAGGCCGTCGGCTCCGTCGGTAAACAAAACCACGATGCGCGACTCGTGGCCGCAATGACGATACACCGTATCGAGACGTTGCTCACCTTCAATAAAGTGGATTTCACGCGGTACACGCATATCACAGTCTTGACACCGGACGAGGTCGTTGCGGCGGCCGCGGGTCCCGAAACGTAAAATCGGATACGGCATTCGCCCATAGGCATAATCCGAGCCAGATGTGGGTCCAACGATGCGTCCGCGAGCAGCATCGGCACGGTGCGAGAGGTCGTGTCGCGGTCGCTTCGAGCTCTCAAGGAGCAGGGCGCGATCGACTTGTCGGGCCGGCTCATCACGATCCGGGATGCCAGG
>DATGJU010000273.1:0-9787 GCA_035295045.1 Chthonomonadaceae bacterium | reverse complement strand
AAGCCCTTCGCTATAGCGCCTGCGGCGCTCCGCCCTTCCGGCGGGGACGGATTGTGCCCGAAGGGCAGACCCCGGAACGGGCTACAGCGAAGGGCTTGCCCGTCGCCCCACCCCGGAACGGGCCAGAGCGAAGAGCTTGCCCGTCGCCCACCGGTGCTGCCTACGGCGAAGGGCCGGCCCATCGCCGGAATCTCGCCGCTCCGCACGCGCCCCTACGCGCCGGTGGGCGTGGAATCGGCGGCGTGGCGTGAGGAGCGGAATGCGCTCTCCGGGATCCGCGGGTCGAGCTTCACGGAGGTGAGCGTGGTCGTCGCCTCGCCGAGGCCCGCCATCACGCCCGCGCGGCTGAACGGAAACAGGACGCCGTCCACCATCCGGAAGTCACTATACGTCTCGCCGGCGGAGCCGGGCAGAACGCGCCTCAGGACTCGAAAGCTCTTCGTCGAGATGTAGTCCACCATGGGCGCGCCTTTCTCGGGCCGCAGCTCGACGGTGTACGTCTCCTCGTCGCCGACTTTGGACATGCCCGTGATCGCTGCCGTCTTGAAGAGCGTGCGCCAGTTGGCCTCGGGGAAGAGCGCGGCGGACAGCGCAATCGCGTCCCGCGCATCGGCAGGGAACTGCGTGTCGCCGGAGATGGTGCTCTCGCTCGCCCCCGTCTTGCCGTCGAAATAGCTGCGGATGTAGCCGATCGCCTTCTTACCGGCGTACAGCGTCAACGTGCTGTCCTCCGAATTGGGACCGCGCCGGTAGCTCACGGACTTGACGACAATGCCCTGCGTCTCGACGACGGAGGTCGCCTTGACGAGCAGGCTCTTGTGCCGCTTCAAGTTCGCCTCGCCTCCCATCGCGTCGACGACCTTTCCCATCAGCTCCTCGGCCGGCATGGGCGAAACGAACGGGACCGATGCTGCGGCCGCGGGCACAAGCTTGCAGACGAAGGCTGCGCCGGGCTGCTCGAAGTAGAGCTCTGTCTTCTTCGGGTCCTCCTTGTCCGGCCGGAACGTGGCAAACACGCCGTCTAGATTCGGAATAGCTACGCGATACTTGCGACCGCGCAGTGCCACGAGCGGCGTTTCCGGCAGGCTCTTGGACTTGAGTGTCAGCTTGTCGCCGTTCACCGCGACGGTAAGCGCCATGTTCGCCTCCTTCAGGAGATACGTTCCGACCTCCTGGGCGGGCGGTACCGGCGGACCGGCCGCGGCGTCGTCTCCCTCCGCGGGCTTCGGGGCGCCGACCAGGCTGTCCCACACCGTCTCCATCGCCAGCGCGCCCAGCGGCGACGTCGAGACGTTGGTGAGGAGCACGAATCCCAGCTTCTGGTCCGGCATCAGCGCCACTTGCGCGTTGAAGCCGTCGATATTGCCGCCGTGCTCGGCGACCTGGTGGCCGTGCCAATCGTGGAGGAACCAGCCGTAGCCGTAGTCCCCAAGCGCACCGGCGCTCATATGCTTCTTGAACAGCTCCGCGAAGCTCGCCTCCGAAACCAGCCGCTTGCCATCGAACACCCCGCCGCCCAGCACAAGCCGCAGCCACTGCGCCATTTCGACGGCATTCGAGTTGATTGCGCCCGCCGGTGCGAGGGCCGTAATATCGCGGTATGGCAGCCGCACCGGCGCCTTCTTCTCAGCGTCGTAGGTGTATCCGAACGACCGGTCAGTGTATCGCTCCATGTCCCGCACCGAAGTGTTCGTCTCCTTCATGTGCAGCGGCTGGAAGATCCGCTTTGCCACCACGGTCCGCCACGGCGTGTGCTGAGCGACGGCGACGCACTGGCCGGCCGTGAGAAACATCACGTTCTGGTACTGGAACTTTTCGCCCAGCTTCGCGGTTGGCTTGATCGTGGCTACCAGCCGGATGGTCTCCTCTGAGCTCAGCTTGCCGGTGTACCAGGCGATATCCGTGCGGTCCAGGCCGGAACGGTGGCAGAGGAGGTCGCTGATGGTGATCTTGGCGTCGGCATCGGGGTCGCGCATCTTGAAGTAGGGCAGATACTTCCGTGGCGGGTCCGAGAGCGACAGCTTCCCGTCATCCACCGTCATCATCGCCGTCATCGCGGTGAACGCCTTGGTGGAGGAGCCGATCGCGAACTGCGTGCGCGGAGTTACGGGCAGCTTGTCCTCTACGTCGCGCAGGCCGAAGCCCTTTATGAAGATAACCTTGTCGTCCTTGACGATCACGAGCGCGGCGCCGGGAACATGAAGAGCGTCCCGCTGCTTCTCGATCGACTTTTCGATCGCCGCCAGCCCTGTCGCCTGGTCCGCCGCGCGCGCAGTCTGACGCGCAGCGGGCGCAGCGGCCTGCCCGCGGCCCGCCGCGATCAGCAAGGCGAAAGCCAGCCCGGCGCCGATGAATCGAAGTAAGCGCATCTTCTCCTCCCGTACCCAGCGTTGAACGCCGATGAGATAGTCGTAGTTGCAGATTGCCAGGTCCGATGGACTGACGGAGCGCAGCCGGCATCCGTTTCAACGCGTCCCCGCGGGCCCGCGAAATGGCGGCTGCATGGCAATTGCGGAACAATACGGTACGTGGCCCTTGCTTTGGCCGCGTGGACGGGTTATACTGTTATTAGGACGAAACAGTCCTACCTAAGTCGGAGACTTGCCCCGCCTCCGCTCATATCCGGGAGCGGGATTCACCATTACCGAGGCGCGCAGCGCCGGGAGGTCGTCTAATGTGCAAGGGTCCTGGCAGCCGCGAAAAGATCCTGAGCTGCGCTCGCGATCTATTCTACATTGTCGGCTACCAAACCACAAGCGTGGACGACATACTCCGCATCAGCGGCGTCGCGAAAAGTAACTTTTATTACCATTTCAGGACCAAGGACGATCTCGCGATCGCGGTCCTGGAGCTGCAGATGGCCGAATTCGAGCGGACCGCGGTGCAGGCGCTCGCCGATGGCGTCACCGATCCGCGGGAGCGGCTCGAGGCGTTCTGCGCGGCGATAATCCGAGCGCAGGCGGAGATCCACCGGATGGGCGGATGCCCGTTCGGCAACTTCGCGGCCGCGCTCTCGATCCACGAGGGCGATGCGAGCGCGGAGCGGTTCCGAGCCGTATTGTGCGGCGTGTTCGATCAGATACAGTGCAGGCTGGAGGCGTGCCTTCAGGCCGGCATAGAGAGCGGCGTGTTCCGGTCCGACGTGCCCACCGAGGAGCTGGCCGCCACCGTGCTCGGCGCGATCGAGGGGCTGCTGCTAATGACCCGGACACAGCGCTGCACGACGCCGCTTGCCCGCGGCCTGCCGGCGTTACAGCTTATGCTTCGGGTGGGCTGACCGGAGTTCGGCCTGTCCGCGACACGCAGGCGGCAGTCAGGCAACGCATCTGTCGATGTTCCCGGCGACGAATATCCGGCAGCGCGTGCGGCAGCCGTACGGTGCGTGCGGCCGGACCGATGCAGGACTGAAACGACAGGCGCATATGGCCCGTCTAAAGCTACACACGGTCAATTACAATAGGGCGCTCGTTTCGGCGCGGTCCAATCCAGCGCGACCGCCAAAAGATTTGCAGGCACAGTGTCACATTGGTGCGCACGTGCTGTCAATGATATCTATGGATGCGGCGTTTGAGACCGAATCGTAACACGATCGCGCAAGAGAAGCGCGGCAAACGAAAAATGGGTTCCGGAGCGAACACGGACGAGATAGTATTGGACGAGAACGGGCGATGGGGGGCGGAAAGAAGGAGACGGCAAGATGAATCCAGGTTTTGGTATAGCGACCCCACAAACATTGACGCAGCAGGGCGACCACGCGGAGTTCGAGAGGCTCGTGGAGAGGACCCAGCGCCAGGCGTACAACATGGCGTATCGGATGACCGGCAACCGCGACGATGCCGAGGATCTTACCCAGGAGGCCTACCTCCGCGCGTACCGGTCGTTCTCGACATACAACCGACAACTGCCGTTTGAGAGCTGGTTCTTCCGCATTCTGTCGAACCTGTTTATCGACCTTATGCGGCGCCGCCCGAAGGTCAAGCCACTCTCGCTGGACCAGCCGGTCGGAGAGGAGGAGCACGACGACAACATGCTGCTCCAGATTCCAGACGAGCAGGCCAACCCGGAGCGGAACCTGATGGACACGGTGATGGACGAGAAGCTCCAGACCGCGCTGGCGGCGCTGCCGGCCGCGTTCCGCGACGCCGTCCTGCTGTGCGACGTCGAGGGCAAGACCTACGAGGAGATCGCCCACATCATGGGCTCCTCGATTGGAACCGTGCGCTCGCGCATTCACCGCGGACGCACGCTGCTGCGGCGCACCATGATGGCTCCCGCCAAGCACGCCGGCAAGGCCGCGCGCGTCCCCAAACTGCAAGCGGCCCTCGCTGTTTGACGGTTGCAAGTTGCTGGTTCCTGGTTGGATGCATCCGCCAGGAACCAGCAACCAGCAACCGCATCACCCTCTGACGTACTTATTGAACCAATCGATGGTGCGCTTCCAGGCCAGCTTCGCGGCGGGGGCGTCATAGCGCGGCGTGGTGTCGTTGTGGAAACCGTGGTTCGCGCCGTCGTACATGTGCTCCTCGTAATCGACGTGGTTCTCCTTGAGCGCCGCTTCATAGGCGGGCCAGCCCGCGTCGATCCTCGTGTCCAGCCCGGCGTAGTGGATCAGCATGTGCGCCTTGATTCTGGCGACGTCCTCCGCCTTCGGCTGCGCGCCGTAGAACGGGACTCCGGCCGCCAGGTCCGATCCAAGCCGTACGGCGAGCATGTTCACCACTCCGCCGCCGAAGCAGAAGCCGACCGCTCCGATCGTTCCCGTACACTCCGGCCGACTCTTCAGCCAGTGGGCCGCCGAGATGAAGTCGGCATTCATCTTCGCCTTGTCGACCTGCTGGAAGAGCTGCCCGCCCTTCTCGTCGTCGCCCGGATAGCCGCCCACGGAGGTGAGGCCGTCCGGCGCGAGGGCGATGAAGTTCTCCGTGCCGAGCCGCCGCGCCACGTCTTCAATATAGGGATTGAGGCCGCGGTTCTCGTGAATCACGAGGATGCCGGGCAGCTTCCCGCGCGCCTTGGCGGGCCGCGCATAGTAGCCCTTGATCTCCGCATTGCCCTCCGGCGAGGGGATCGTCACGCGCTCCGTCTTGATGCGCGCGTCGTCCTTCGGCACCTGCTGCGCCCAGGCATAGTTCGGCCGCAGGCTCTCCCACAGCGCCAGCGCCGTTACGCCGCCCGTGGCGAACTTCTGCGCCCTCTCCAGAAACGCTCTACGATCCATGCCGCCGTGCACATAGATGTCGAAAAGGTCCAACAGCTCCTGCGGATAGTCGCTTGCTTTCTTTCGTTCCATTCAGGCTGCTCCTCTGCTCCAGAACTTCGGCGCCCACCGCGTCAAGGCGATCCCGCGCGCCCTCAAGAGCCGGCCGCACGGCGCCCGGCGCCGCCTACCGCACATGGTACCCGATAGGGCATATCGGCCGGTTTTGTGTTAAGTTTATATGTCTCATAGGTCCTATAGGTCCGATGCACCAGGAGCACAAATGGTCTTCCCCCGTCTTACCGCCGGGCCCGCGGCGCGCCGGCGTCGCCGGTGCGCCAGGTCCTATCGAGCCCTGAGGAGAACAACATGAAGCCGCTGCAGTGGCACGAGCCGGCTGCATACCGGCGGGCGAAGCACTACGCGCTGGAACGCTCGAATCCCTGGCGTTCCGCCGGGTTCGCCGGCGTCGCCTTCTTGGTCATGCTGGCGCTCCGTGCAATGGCGCAGCACGGGCCGGACGCTCATCCCCCGCCGTGGCCGCAAAGCGTCGCTGTCGCCGCGGTGTTGGCGCTCGTCGTCGCCTACGCGTTGCCTGCCCTTGCGCTGCTCCTGCCGGGCTCCATCGTCATATTGTCCGAAAAGGGCGTGAACAACAACGTGATGGCCGGGCGCGGCTGGTCCATCCGCTTCTGGGCGTGGGACAAGATCGCCCGCGCTGCGATCGAGCCCGACACCGCCGGCGGCCGGACCTACCGGACGCTCGCGCTCTACGACGCGGGCGGAGGCAGGCTCGCCGCCCTGGCCATTCCCGACCGCCTCGACGCCGCCGAGATCGACGCCTTCCTAAGCCGCTATGGAAATGCCCGCCTCGAAGTCCGGCGCTAGCGTCCGGCCGGCTCCCCAGGCCGGACCCTTTTTCAATTTACGAGTTTATTGACTTCCGTCCGTTACGGCGACGACCGGCTTGTTGTTGCCGCCGCACCCGCAAGCGGGTACCCGAACCCCGCGCTCCCAAGGGTACCCGGTGGCCTTCGGCCCAGTTCCCGCCTGCGCGGGAACATCGAATCCGCGGACTCGCGTTCGGATTGTTCGGTCGTCGCTCGAAGGCACGAAGATCAATCATTCACGGGCCGCCCAACCACGCAAAAGGCGGCCCTTATGGGCCGCCTTGATACCGCCAGCTCAGTGCCTCTACAGCGCGGGATGGAACTCGAACGGCTTGCCGGTCAGCTTCGCCCAAGCGGCGCGCTGCGCGTCCGGCAGGCCGGCGAGCGCCTTTGCGCCAAGCTCGAATCGCGCCTTGCGGATTGCCCGGTCGGCCTTCACCAGCCGGCCGCGCATCTCCTCTGAGTTCGGCTCCGGCGCCGGGGGCGCGGCCGGGGCTCCGCCACGGGTCTTGAGCATCGCCAGCATCGGGTTCGCCGGCAGGTTCTTGTTCACCGTCGCCCGGTACTCCCGGAGCAGCGCCGAAACCTTCGTCGTCATATCGGCGTCGAGCGTGGTTTGTGCCGCCACGTCCCGCACGCCCATCGCAAGCGGGCCGCGGAACTGGTAGTCCAGCTCCTTCAGGCGCGCAAGCTGTTCCGGCCGCAGGATCGAGGTTAGCGTCTTCAGGCGCGTATCCGTGAAGCCCTTTACGATATCCTGGATCTTCGCGGCGCGGTCCGCCAGCCCGGCCTTCAGCTCCTCCGGCGACTGCCCCTGCAGGCTCGCGGCCAGCTTCTGGACGCTCGCTTTCAGTTGCTCCTGGCGGGTCTGCTGCGCGTTGGTCTCGGCGGCCTCCAGCGCCTCGCGCTGCCGCGCGTTCAGCCGGATTTCAGAGCCCACGTCGATCCGTTTGAGCAGCGCGTAGAGGTAGCTCACGCCGGGATCGATCACGTAGAGACCGTAGTTCTGCGGAGCCTGGTCCGGCAGCGCGGTCGCGAGCCCGCCGGGACCGTTCATGGACATGCTCGGACCGCCGAACGTCATGATCTGCCCGTCCGGCCCGGCCTTAAACATCATCACGTTGCCGTCGCCGAACTTGCCGATCTCGTTCGGGTCCAGGTCGATCACCTGCTCGCTCGTCGTGGTGCCGTCCGACGTGCGGATGATGGCGCGGGCCTTCACCTGCGGCGGCGGATCGTCCTGCGCATTCGCCTTGATGATCGGCGAAATGCCGACCATGAGGATCGCCGATGCGGGAAGCGCAAGACGCGCGGTTCGCGCGTAATTCGATCGAATAGCCAAGTGCGTACCTCCTTCTATAGCCTATATTCTAGCAGGCAATTCTGATAAAGTCCTGAACGTGAGCGAGACGGCCACTCCCTTGCCGGGACGGCTTTCTATCTTCATAGACGCACGATGCGCCTCCGCTATACTCCTGCATATCGCCAATCCGAGTCCTGCGCCACCGGATTTTCGGTTGCGGCCCGCGTCCACGCGATAGAACGCCTGCCCGACGTACGGCAGGTGCTCCGCCGCGATCCCGCAGCCCGTATCGCGCACCGCCGCGACGATGCCCGAATCGCCGCCCGTGATCGAAACCGTGATCGCGCCATCCTCCGGCGTATGCCGGACGGCATTCTGCAGCAGGTTGATGAAGAGACGGCGCAGATGCTCATAGTCGCCGTCGATCCGCCCGTCGGTCCCCTCCAGTTCGATCGCGATGCAGGCGCGCGGCGCCGGAGGCAGGCTGTCCACGGCGTCGCGAACGATCTCCGGAAGCGACACGGGACCGAAACTGAGAGCGAGCTGGCCGGCATCGGAGCGGGCGAGCAGGAGCAAGTCCTGGACGAGCGCCGTCATCCGGTCGGCGGCGCGGTCGATCTGGCGCAGGGCGTGGACGTGCTCCTCGGAGGGCTCTTTCTCGGCCAGGGCGACGCCGGCGTTGGCCTTGATCGTCGTGAGCGGGGTGCGCAGCTCGTGCGACGCGTCCGCCGTGAACCGGCGCAACTGGGCAATCGCGCGCTCGCGGTCCAGGAATGCGGACTGGACCCGGTCGAGCGCGCCGTTGAACGTCATGGCGAGGCCGGCAAACTCGTCGCCGCCGGAGACGGGCAGCCGCCGCGAAAGCTGGTCGGGCCGGATCGCGGCGGCGGCGCGCGTCATCGCCTTCACCGGCCGCAGCGCGCGCTGCGTGAGGAAGATTCCCGCGATGATCGAGACGAGGAGCGCGATCGGCAGGATGAGGAGGAGCGAGTGCGTGAGGCCGGCGAGGTCGCGATCGAGCTGCGCCAGCGGCGCGGAGATCTGAAGGACGCCCACGATCTGGTCCCTGTCCATCAGCGGGATCGAGAGGAGCCGGGAGCGCGCGCCGTTGACCCGCGCATAGCCGAATGCCGTCCGTCCCCGCGCCGCCGTCGCGAACGTCGCCGTGTCCCAGGGCCGGTAATCGGCGCTCCCTGGGGGCGCTCCGTCGTCGCCGGGTCGAGGCACGGCGAACGGCAGCATCGATCCCGGCGAGGCAATTCGCCGCCCGGCCAGGTCGAATGTGCGATAGAGGAACTGTCCGGATACGTCGGGCGAGGCGGTCGCGATGTGGTTTATGATCTTATACTCGGCGCGCAGTCTGGCCGAAGAGCCGCCGTTCTCCGTTTCCGCGGCAAGCAGCTTCATCCCGAGCCTCAGTTTGTCGTCGCTGCTCCAGGACTGCTGGTCCGGCGCCCCAGAGCCGCGGCGTACGGTAACGCCCGTGAGCGGCCCGGCGCCGGATGCAACGCCTCGCGTCTGTCCGCCCGCTCGGATCCGCAAGACTTCGTGCGGCGCCGGCTTCGAGCAATTCGTGTCCGAATTGCCAGTCGAAACGGATTCATGCCCGACGATCCCGGCCCTGGCGCCATTAAGCCGGACCTCCGGCTGCGGCCATGACAGCGGAGTCTCGCCGCCGATCGCCACCGGCTTCGTACGGTCCGCCCTGGTATCGATCAGCACCACCTCGACCTGCTGCGCATCCCGAAATCTGCCGCCCTGGAGCCGGATCTCCCGGTCGAGCGCCGCAAGCAGCGATCTCTCGGCGAGCACGCGGAACGCCGCGCCGAGCGAGACGAGCACGATGGCGAACGTGACGGTGTTCCAGAAAATGAGCCGGGCCCGCGCCGACGAGCGCCAGCCGGCGATCAGGTCGTGGGACCGGTCCGACGGCCGGCCCGCCGGCCGCGGCGCGGTCCGCTCGCCCTTGCGGCGGAACTGTTCGCGAAGCCAGCTCATTCCCGCGCCCCCGGCTCCGGAGCCACGAGCCGGTACCCTACGCCGTGGACCGTGCGGATGAGCCTTGTCCCGAAACCCTGGTCCATCTTGCGGCGGATGTGGCCGATGTAGGCATCAACGGTGTTAGCGTAGACGTCCTCGCCGGTCCATACCGCGTCCTGCAGCACGTCGCGCGTCAAAACGCGGCCCTCGGCGAGCGCGAGCGTCTCCAGCAGCGCGTACTCGCGTGGACTGAGCTCAATCTCCCGGCCGGCGCGCGTTACGCGGCGCGCCGTGGTGTCCATCCGCAGGTCCGCGATCTCGACGATCCGCGCGCGGTGGACCTTATCGCGCCGGACGAGAGCGCGCAGGCGCGCCACCAGCTCGGTGAAGTCGAATGGCTTGACCAGGTAGTCGTCG
>DATGJU010000272.1:0-23688 GCA_035295045.1 Chthonomonadaceae bacterium | reverse complement strand
TCGCCGCGCGCGTCTGCCGTGATCTTGCGAGAGAGGTCGCCATTGGCGACAGCCGTGGTGACGTCGGCGATGTTTCGGACCTGCCCGGTCAGGTTGCTCGCCATCGAGTTTACGCTGTCGGTCAGATCCTTCCAGGTTCCTGAGACGCCCTTTACATCGGCCTGGCCGCCAAGCTTTCCGTCGGTGCCTACTTCGCGAGCGACGCGCGTGACTTCGGACGCGAACCCATTCAGCTGATCGACCATTGTGTTGATCGTACTTTTCAGCTCCAGGATCTCGCCGCGCGCGTCTGCCGTGATCTTGCGAGAGAGGTCGCCATTGGCGACAGCAGTGGTGACGTCGGCGATGTTTCGGACCTGCCCAGTCAGGTTGCTCGCCATCGAGTTTACGCTGTCGGTCAGATCCTTCCAGGTGCCGGCCACTCCTTTTACGTCCGCCTGCCCTCCCAGCTTTCCTTCGGTGCCGACCTCTCGGGCGACGCGCGTCACCTCTGATGCAAAGGAGTTCAGCTGATCCACCATGATGTTGATGGTGTTTTTCAGGTCGAGTATCTCGCCCTTTGCATCCGCTGTGATCTTCTTGGAAAGGTCCCCGTTCGCAACGGCCGTTGTCACGTCGGCAATGTTTCGGACCTGGCCGGTCAGGTTGCTTGCCATCGAGTTTACGTTGTCGGTCAGATCCTTCCAGGTGCCGGACACGCCTTTCACATCCGCCTGGCCGCCCAGCGCGCCGTCTGTGCCGACCTCCCGCGCGACGCGCGTTACTTCAGAAGCGAAAGCATTGAGCTGATCGACCATCGTGTTGATCGTGTCTTTCAGCTCCAGGATTTCGCCCTTGGCGTCTGCCGTGATCTTCTTGGAGAGATCGCCATTTGCAACCGCCGTGGTGACCGCCGCAATGTTGCGAACCTGCCCTGTCAGGTTGCTCGCCATAAAGTTGACGCTGTCCGTGAGGTCTTTCCAGGTACCCGATACACCCTTTACGTCTGCCTGCCCGCCGAGCTTTCCGTCCGTTCCTACCTCGCGTGCAACGCGAGTGACTTCCGAGGCGAAGGAGTTCAGCTGGTCCACCATGATGTTGATGGTGTTCTTCAGATCTAGGATCTCGCCCTTTGCATCCGCCGTGATCTTTTTGGAAAGGTCCCCGTTCGCGACGGCCGTGGTCACGTCGGCAATGTTTCTAACCTGGCCGGTGAGGTTGGACGCCATGAAGTTGACATTGTCCGTCAGGTCCTTCCACGTGCCCGAAACCCCCTTTACGTCCGCCTGCCCTCCCAGCTTTCCATCGGTGCCCACTTCGCGCGCTACGCGCGTCACCTCCGAAGCGAAGGCGCCGAGCTGGTTCACCATCGTGTTGACGGTCTTCGCGGTGAGCAGGAACTCGCCGGTAAGCGGCCTGCCATCGATATCGAGCGCCATGGTTTGCGATAGGTCCCCGTTCGCCACTGCGCCGATGACACGCGCGACCTCCGTCGTGGGCTGCACAAGATCGACGATGAGGGTGTTGACGGAGTCGATGCAGCCCGCCCACTGGCCTCCCGCCTGGCCCAGCGACGCGCGCTGCGTCGTCTTTCCCTCCTTGCCCACGACTCGGCCGATGCGGGCCAGTTCGCCGCAAAGGCGCTCATTAATGTCGATCACGTCGTTCAGCGCGTCCGCTATCTTGCCAGCCATTCCGGTCTGGTCGTTGGGCATCCGGGTGTCGAATTTGCCCCTCTTTACGGCTAGAAGGACATTCAGTATCTGTTTGGGGTCCACGATATCGGCGGGAACAGGCTCCATTCGCATGGGTATCTCCAGGGATGGGTGTTCGGATACTCGGGTGATCTGGTGTACGGGCCATCAGGCGGCCCGCGGATGTCCCCTCACGCGTGACGGCGATGCGGTGTGCGCAGATTTGCGACGCCGGCGCTGACGGTATGGCGCCGGTGCGGGCGCTGCATGCAGCCACGATGCGGTTTAGAAAGGGATTGGACAACCAGGCCGGCGTGCGGCCGTGTCACGGACAAGTACAATCGGTCGCGACCCATGGGAGACAGGATTTGTCCGTCTGATGTTCCCAAAGTTTTCGAGCACGCAGTGCAGGGAGCGAGGAGATTCGATTCGGCCAGAGTCCCGCCGAAATGGAGCGAGATGAAACCGCGTGTCGGTTCCGGTCAGATCCGGCTGGCGCGGTTTTGGGGTCCCGCGACCAGAGCGGCCAGGCGCTTACCGCTTGATCACAACTCCACTCGCCTCGATCGCGTTCATCCCGCCGTGGCCGATGGGCCGCGGCATCGGCTGCGCCACGCCGTTGCCGTCGATCGCGCGGCACCGGAGCACGTAGTCGCCGGGCGCCGGCGCCTTGACGGCCGCGGTCCAGTGCGCGATCGCGTAGCGCATCGGCCACACCGCGGGCCGCCCGGCCGCGTCGAAACCGAGCGTGCCGGCAGGAATCCGCCCGCCCGCCAGGCCGCCGCCCCATTGCGCCGGCGGGCCGAGCAGCGTCGCCGGCTGCCAGGGCGCGCGCGTGAAGTACGGATCGTCGGACGGCAGCGGCGCGCCCACGCGGCTAAGCCATACCTCCACGCACTTCAGCCCCGAAACCCCCACCTGCGCCACGCCGGACACCGCCAGCGTGCTGGCGCTCTTCGCCTCCCGCGGAGCGACCAGAAACCGCGCGACGCTCTTCATCCAGCTGTCGATGTCGTTGCCCTCGTCGGCATAGGTATCGTTCGCGCCCGGCAGGTTGGTCAGCAGGACGCGCTGCAGCCACTTCACGTTCTTGAAGCCATACGCCTCCGGCACGATCATTCGCACCGGTCCACCCCGCTTGCCCGTCAGCCACTCGCCGTTCAGCTTGTACGCCAGAATGACGGGATAGTCGCCCGGCGGGTCCTCCAGCACACGGCTCAGCGAGAGCGATCCGCGGAACATCTGCTTCGGGTCCTCGTTGTGGTGGCCGTAGTAGACAATCCGCCGGACGTCGCTGACCGGCCGCGCCAGCCAGACCACCTCCCGCAGCGGGACGCCTTCCCAGAGACCCATACCCAGCGGCGAATTCAGGTTGTTGCACGTGATCGCCTTGAGGAAGCGGACCGACTTCTTCTCCGCCAGCTTCATCAGGCCGGCCCAGTCGAGCGCGTTCCCGCGGGCGATGGTAAGCGGGCCGTCGATCTTCGCGCCGTCGGCCACGACCTCCAAACGCCACGTGTCGCGCGTCATCCCGATCTCGCGCAGCCGCGGCTCCGGCAGCTGGTATGGCGGCGGGCTGCCGCGCTCCACGGTGCCGAAGTCGCCCGGCCTCGTCAAGTATTCCAGCCGCGGGCCCGGCGGCGCCGGCGGATCGACGCGCAGTTGCGCCTCCGCCACGCCGGGAGCAGCCGCCATCGTCGTGCTCGCCAACGCCACGAACCGCCGGCGCGTCAGCCGCACATGCTCGTCCGCCACTTCAGAGTCGGTAGTCATCGACAGCCTTCCAATACACTCGAAAATCGGTCGAAGCCGCGCCACGCTCCGCCGCAACCCGCGTGCGAGGTCGCATGGGCCGGCGCGGACCGGCCACTGCTTCTGCGGCGACGATCCCAGCGAGCATCGAACGTCATATCCGTCGCCAGCGGCGGATAGACGCCGGCTGCGCAATCCGCCACTCGCTGAGGCCGACGCTTGTTGTGACTGGGGCGCGCTCGCCTCAGCCTCGCCATCGATCCATCCATGGGCCGGTGACTGCAGTCGAAAACGACTCCCGAGGCGGCTCGCCCATGGCATCGGCAATGCGATTCTGCGCCGACCAGCCGGCCCAGTCGATGCGATAGTTCGGATCCGCCGCAGTCCGCATCAGGATCGGCTCCTTGATCCCCTCGAAGCCAGACAATTCGCCTGGCCGCTGCCAGCGCAGATCGATGCTCCAGCGCACGCCGTCCGAGAGATTCTCCGTACTCCTGTGCGGCAGGAGCTGGTTGAAGAGCAGGATCGATCCGGCCGGCATCTCGCACGTTACAATCTCGCCCTGCGGCAGCTCGTCGTCCCGAATGAACAGATACCAGGAGTCCTTGTGGCCGCGGCCGTTCTCCAGCCTGTGCCGCGCGACACGTCCGGACCGGTGGCCTCCGCGCACGACCTGGAGCGTTCCATTCCGGCCGTTCGCCTCCACCAGCGGGATCCAGGCGGTCGGCTGCAGTGTCGCCTCGGCGCCTGCCGCCAGGTATGCCGTGTCCTGATGCCAGGGCACCGTCACCAGCGCGTTCTGCGGCGTCTTGGACCGGAGGTTCCACACTGGGTGGCCGGCGATCTCCGGCCCGATGATCTGCTCCACGATGTCGAGCAGTCGCGGCGTCTCCCAGAGCCTCGCAAGCTCCGGTCCGAGGATGCCGCCGATGTGGATAAGCACCGCCGCGCCGGGATAGTCCCGCTCCAGCAAGGCAAGTCGCGTCCGAAATCCGGCGTCCTCGTGCCGATCGACGATCTTGCCGGCTGCGTGCAGCCGCTCCGCCAGGCTATCCACGAGTGCGTCGATCTCGCTCTTGACCGACGCCAGCTCCGCTGCGGTAAAGAACTCCGGCAGGATGACGAATCCGTCTTGGTCGAACGCCGCAAGCTGTTCCGGTGAGAGCGCCATCGGATTTCCTCCTGCTCCGCACGACTTCACGTCGATGTCGCCCTAGACCGGGCACTCCAGCCCGTAGATCTCCGCGACCTCGCGCAGCCTCTCCGCGTGCTTCCCGCCAACGGGTATGCCCTCGACCGACCATTGCCTCTCTCGCTCCCACTCGAGGAAGCCGGGCAGCACGGTCGGCGCGAGGCCGGCGAGCGGCGCCATCTCCCGCACGCGCCGCGAATACTCGTCCATCTCGCGCTTGAACTCCTCGACCGGCGCGAGCGCCTTGATGTCGATCGCGATCATCAGGCTGCCCTGGTTCGCGCCCGGCCACGCGCGCCGCGCCCGCGCGGGATCGATTGGCACGCCGCACAGCAGCCCGCCGAGCGCCTGGCACGCGCAGCCCAGTCCGAAGCTCCGCAGGACCGTGCTCGGCAGCATCTCCACGATCGGCTTCATCCCCTCCGGCCCCAGGTACATATCGTGGACCGCGCCGAAGTCCAGCACGAAGGGCGGCTCATCGCCGCATGGAATGCCGAACGCCATCGGCGAGCCCCCGGCCGCGGCCATCACGAACCGGCCCGGCTGCAGGTCCAGCTGGTGGCCGGACGTGACGTACATGATCTGGTCGTGCGGCAGCGGGATGCGCGCGTAGATTCCCGCCGCGCCGAAATGGCCGTGGCTGCGCGTCGTCGCCACCGCGATGCCGCAGGCGCGCGCCTTCTCCACCAATCGCTCCGCCGCCTGCAGGCACGGGAAGTAGCCCAGCCCGCCGCCGCCGTCCAGCACCAGCGTCGAGGGCGTCTCCGAGACCGTCGCTATCTCGGCGATCGGCGTCAGCCGGCCCTCGCGGAAGTGGCCCGCATAGGCCGGCGTCTGCTGCGTCCCATGGCTGAACACGCCCCGCAGGTCGTTCGTCAGCAGGATGCCGGCCAGCAGCGCAGCCTGTCCGCCGCCCATCCCGGCCGCCGCGAACACGCGCTCGACGAAGGCCCGCAGTACGACCGCCGATACTCGCTCCGCATCTTCAGGCGGCTTGTTCATGATTGCCTTCGAGTAGAGCATCGAGCCGGGCAAATGCGACCCGCTCGCGCGGGTCGCCGCATACGAAATCCAGTCCCGGTATGTGATCCGCAGTTTGCCCCGCGGCACAGACCATATGCGATTGACGCTCAGAATCCATGTACGGTCCAACTCGTCTCTAATTGTAACCGCCCCTCGGTCGAAGAGTGATCAGCCCGGTGGACTATTAGTGGAGAAAGTGTCTTTGGGCAAGCTGCGGCAACTGCTTATCCTGAATTGCCGGACCCGTCTTCCGACATTTTACTCCTATCGGCCCCCGCAGGGATAAGAGGAATTTGCGCCAAAACGGTGAATCCGACTCCCGTAAGGCATGATCGCCCGCGGCCCCGCATTCCAACCGAATCGCTTCGCGTCAAGTGTCCCGCGAAGTCTCGACGTGACCCAAATCCGGAACGAGCAGCATGTAACTATGAGCGACTCTATCTCAGACCTCCAGGCACCGGTCGAAGGCCACGACGGCATCTCCGTGATCAGGAGTGGCGGCGGGACGCGGGGCTGGAACAACATCGTCTACAAGACCGGGCTGTCCGGAAAGAACGTGAACGCGACGGCGCTCTCGATGAACGTCGCGACCATTCCTCCCGGAGGCGTCGCCTTCGCGCACATCCACGTCGACTTCGAGGTGATGCTCTACATCCTCAAAGGGCGCGTCCGCCACGAGTACGGGCCCGGCTGCCGGAACGTCGTCGAGAATGCCGCAGGCGATTTCATCTTCATCGAGCCGGGCGTGCCGCACGAAGTCTTCAACATGAGCGACACCGAGGAGGTGGTTGCGGTAGTTTCCCGCTCCAGCGCGGCCGAGTGGGACAACATCGTCGATTACGACCGGAACTCGGAATAGAAATGCCTCGCCGAACCAACCACCGCGCGGCCTTCACCCTCATCGAGCTGCTCGTCGTCATCGCGATCATCGCCGTCCTCGCAGCGATCCTCTTCCCGGTATTCGCGCAGGCCCGCGAGAAGGCGCGCCAGACCGTCTGTGCCTCCAATCTGCGACAGATCGGCATGGCCTTCGGCATGTATGAGCAGGACTTCGACGACCGCCTTCCCGACCGGCGCGACCTGAAAGTCAGCCTGCCCACCGGCTTTCATCCCTGGACCACGTGGCCCCTCACTGATCCGCGCGGCGCTTGGGCCGAGATCGTCATGGAGCCCTATGTGAAGAGCCCCGACGTCTGGTTCTGTCCCAGCGTCAAAGGCTCCTCCATGGGCGACGTGATTCAGGTGAAACAGGCCACCTCCAGCGCCGCCGACGCCCCGGTCTGCCGCTACTGGCTCTGGCGGTTCGACCGGATCGACGTCCCCGCGCTTCCCAAGAACGGCTGGGGCAAGACCGACATGGAGCTGGTCCAGGGCATCCGCGACGCCAACGACCCCACCATCGTCCCCATCCAGCCCGACGGCCCGTCCGACGTCGAGCTGGCCGTCGATCCCTACTTCCCGAACACACAGACGACGCTGGACCTCAGCCTCCTCGGCCGCTCCGTCCATATGGGAGGCCGCAACCGGGTATTCCTCGACGCCCACGTCAAGTACTACCGCGACTATCGCACGCAGTGAGGGAGTGCGGCGTTAGGTACTCGGTTGGGCCGGCGAATGAATTCGCGCCTGGCAAAACAATCGTCCGCCTACGCGGACACCGTAGTTCGCGGCTCGCGCTTCGAAGGGACGGAATAACCCGCAGTCTTGTCGGCGCAGGCCGGCGGCTAAAGTCGCGCCTGACAAAACAATCGTCCGCCTGCGCGGACACCGCAATTCACCGCTCCCGTTTCAGAGGAACGGAATAATCCGCAGTCTTGTCGGCGCAGGCCGACTACTGTGACGTCAGGCGCGAATACATTCGCCGGCCATACGCAGGTCCCTGCACGCACTCCAAATCGATACGTCGCACCGCCAGTCCGCCGCGCAATTGGCTGATCAACGATTAGTCGCCCACCCGCCGGAATGCAGGTAAACCGCATCGTCGGGTCGAATCCCAACCTGTCGCGGCCGGCCGCAACCGCCGCTCGCGGTGAAATACCATCGAGAGACCTGCCCACGAATGAGAGCCCGACACACGCCCGCCCGCCCCGCGCCAAAGCCCGTCTTCGCCGTTCTCGCCGTCTATGCGCTCGCCGCCATCGTTGCGCTCTCGCTTCTCGCGCCGCCGCCCGGTCGAAGCGGCCATCCGGCCATCGCCGCGCGCGCCGCCGACGCCCGCATCAGCGGCGTCGCCATCCAGCCCTCCACGCGGATGAAGCGGCTCGGACTCGCCATCGACGTCGCCGGGCGCCTCGACGCCGTCACGCTGACCGTGACCGCCCGCCTCTTCGACGAGAACGGCCGCGAGGAGAAGCAGTTCACGGGCGAGACCCTCTGCCGCGCTGCCGAAAGCCAGACGATCCCCATCGCCTTCCCGTGGCCCGACCCGCGCCTGTGGGACCTCGACAAGCCTCATCTCTACACGCTCCAGCTCGCCGTCAAGGGCCCGGGCATCGATGACGAAATCAAGGATACCTTCGGCTTCCGCGAGTTCTACATCCAGGGCCGCCAGCTCTTCCTCAACGGCATCCCCATCCGCCTCCGCCCGGGCGTTGGCGCAAATTTTGAAGGAGACCGAAATGCTGGATTGAACGTTACGGTGGTGGAGGAAAACCCATTTGCGGGTCTAACTCGGAACTATGGTCCTGTTAGCCTCGAACTCATCAACGCCGCGGATAAGTCCGGCTGGATGACGATCGTCCGGCTGCAAAGTGGCATTCCGGACGAAATCCGACGGCTGCGGAATCATCCATCAATCATCATGTGGGACGCTATGTCCCAAAGCCCCACGCTGCCGCAAGATCAGAATCCCCGGGCGATCGGTCGGATCGACAGAACGGCACGTACGGCGCCCCTCCCCGCCTTTCAAGTCGCGCTTGACCGGTGTGAATCGATCCGGCGGCTCGATCCCACGCGACCCGTATTCGCGGAGGGCGCCGCCGATGCGGGCGACCTGTACTCCGCCAACGTGTTCTTGGATCTACTTCCGCTGCAGGAGCGCGAGGACTGGCTGACGGAGTGGACGGCAAGCGGAGACATGGCCCTCATGGCGAGCGGGATGGGTACTCCGTTCATCTACTCCTTCTTTCGGGGCAGGGATGCGGCTTCCGCGATTACATCCGAGCCTTTGCTAACAGAGTTTTCCGCGGTCTACATGGGTCACGAGGCGTACCGCGGAGAGTCCTCGGAGTATCGAGCAGCATCGGCCGCGCTCTTGCCCGTATCAGGAAACAGATGGAACTTCTCACGGCTGCTTCCCACCATCGAAGCCGCGGAGGATTACCGTACAGTCGAATCCCTGTTCATCCGCAACACCTGGCGGAGCTGGAGAGCCGCGGGAATAAATGGCGGCATGGCGCCCGTAACCGGCGGGTCAATCCGAGAATATTCCCCCACTGAAATCCAACGGGCCCTCCGCGAATCGGATGGCCCAACCCTCGCCTGGATCGTCGGGCCGTGGGACGCGCCGACCGCCAAAACCCACAGCTACCACTGCGACGAGACGGTCGAGAAGCGCATCTGCCTGATCAACGACACCCGCGAGACGCAGCCCTTCCGCTACTCCTGGCGCGCCATGATCAACGGCAAGCTCCTCACCGCCGAATCCGGCAAGGGCGAGATCAAGCCGGCGCAGACGCTGTTCCGGCCGCTCCGCTTCGCGACCCCCTTCTTCTCCAGCGGCACCGCCCAGGGCGAGATCGTCCTCAACGTCGCCATCGGCAAGGCCGCGCACGAGGACCGGTTCCGCTACCGCGTCTTCGCCCGCCGGCCGCGCCGGGACCGGCCGCCCTCCCTGCCCGTCATCAACCCCGGCGGCAAGACCGGTGACGTCCTGCCGGTGGTCGACTGCATCCCGCGGGCCTGGCACGGCGAGCGGAACGTCCCCATCGTCATCGTCGGGCAGAACGCGCTCAAGCCGGGCCAGGGCCTGCCCGCCGGCCTGGAGCCCTACGTCCGTGGCGGCGGGCGCGTGCTCGTCATGTCGCAGCGGCCGGAGTGGGTCCGCGACACGCTCGGCATGCGGACGGCCGAGGCCGTCGCGCGCCGTGTCTTCCCCGTCTCCGAATCCCACCCGATGATGCGCTCGATCGATGCGCTCGACATGCGGGACTGGCGCGGCCTCAGCACCGTCGTTCCGGGCAAGCCCACCTACACCGGACCGACGCCCGAGTTCGGCTGGCGCTGGGGCAACCGCGGCGCGGTGGCCAGCGTCTCGATCGAGAAGCCCCACATGAGCTCCTGGACGCCCATCCTCGAAGATGAGTTCGACCTGGCCTACACCCCGCTGATGGAGATGAGCTACGGCCGGGGCCGCATCACCTGGTGCTCGCTGGACATCGAGGACCACGCGATAACCGATGCCGCCGCGGAGCGCGTCTTCGCCCGCATGATGGACTACGTGCTCCACGCGCCGCTCACGCCGAAGGCCGATCGCATCGTCTACGTGGGGGGCCAGGCCGGCGCGAAGCTGCTCGACGGCATGGGCGTGGTCTTCCGTGACGCCGGCCTGGCGCGCGCCGACGCCGCGCTGCTCGCCTCCGCCGACGCGCCGCAGCTCCTCATCGTCGGGCCGGAAGTCGCGGTCACGCCCGCCGACCTGGCCGGCTTCCTGGGCCGCGGAGGCCGCGCCCTCTTCCTCCGTCGCGAGCCCGACTCGCCCGGTGGCTCGCCCGTGATCGGCATGGAGCTGCGCCACGGCTCGCTGCAGATACCGGCGTGGCCGGAGTGCCGCGGCCTCGGCGTCTCGGACATGCACTGGCGCGCGGACGTCGAGTGGCCCGTTATCCGCAACGTGCCGGAGCTGCCGAACAGCGGCGGCATCGTCAAGACCACGGTTGGCGCGGACGGACTGCTTGGCAGGATCGCCGTCGGCAAGGGCGTCGCGCTCTTCTGCCAGATCGCGCCGGACCGCCTGGACGCGGACAACAAGACCTACTTGCGCTACACACGCTGGCGTCAGACCCGCGCGCTGTCGCAGCTGCTCTCCAATATGGGCGCCACGTTCAAACAGGACTCGCGCATCTTCCGCCCGAACCAGGAGGGACCGGGCTTCTACCACCCCGATTACCGGACGGACTTCGCCCTCGGTGACAATCCGTACCGCTACTATCGGTGGTAGCTCGAATCTGTGCTCGACGCCGGATCGGAATCCGTACCGAGTCCGCGATGGCGGACCTCGCAAGTTAGCCGCGGGTTTCACCCGCTGGACTTGAACAGGAGCCGCCGCGCGCGCGGCGATAACACTCCCGAAAGGCCGGGGCTTGCGGCGACGGCGCCCGGCTATCGGGACGATAGGCAGTCCCGCCCGTGAGGGCGGCGCGACGGGAGCGTGTCCGGCTCCCGCCCGCGCCGCCATCGCAGCGTCCCAGGGCGGGCGCTTCTCGGGGAGTCAGCCATGAGATCGCTAATCACGCCTCTGCTCGCCGCGGCCGCCTTGGCCGCCTCCATCGCCGCGCCCGCGCAGAGCGCCAAGACCCTGGCCGCGTTCGCCGCCGGGCCGCACACCGGCCCCGTCGAGCAGGCCATCGTCGGCGTTACCACGCGCTTCACCGACGGCCGCGGCACGCTCCTGGAAGAGCGGCATGGCTGCGGAATGGTGCTCCGCAGCGACGGCTTCATCCTTCTCTCGGCGGCCATGCTCGATCACCGCTCCGACGAGCCGGACGACCGGCGGCCCAGCATCGAGGTGACATTGCGGCCCGGCACGAGCGCCGAGCAGTCGCTGTCGGCCGCCTGGCCTCGCGCCGTGCCGGCCTACATCTCCCTCCGCGCCGTCAAGGTGCCCGATGTCCACGTGCCCGCCCTGCGGATGCTCCTGCCCAACGGCCTGAAGAAGGGCGACGCGCTCACCGCCGTGTGGCTGCCCTGGAACTCCGCGGCCCACCGCTTCGGGCCGATCATGGGCCGCGCCGTCCACTGCGGCGCCCGCGGCGCCAACCCAAAGACGCCCTGGATCGAGCCGCTGGACGAGGAGCTGGAAGGCGTGCCGCCCGGCGCCATCGTCCTGGGGCCGGAGGGAATGGCCGTCGGACTGATCACCGCCCGCGCCGGAGAGGGCCGCAGCCGGTTCGTCTCGTGGCAGTCGCTCGGCAAGGTCACCAACTGTGTCGTCCCGGTGCCAACCACCGACGCCGAATTCGCCGCCATGGCGAAGCCCAATGCCGCCGCCCCGCCGGATCCCGCCGCGCCGAATGCAGCCGACCCGCCCGCCGCCGCGAACAACGGTGCGCAAGAAGCAGGGACCGGCGACCAATCAATCCAAAATCCGGGTGACCGCGAAAGCGGGCGATCCAAAATCCAAGACGGCATGGTCGACGTTCCCGGCGGCCCGATCCTCGTGCCGAAGGCCCTCCTCGACTCGCAGGCCGACATGGAGAAGGCCACCGTCGCCTGCGTCGCGCCCTTCGCGATCGACCGCTACCAGGTCACGAACCGGCAGTACTGGGACTACTGGAGCCGCCTGCCGGGAAAGACGAGCGCCGAGGAGGCGTTCAAGCGCCAGGCCTGGCCGGCCGGCTGGGGCGGCGCGCAGCAGCCCTTCCCGGAGGAGATCGCCGGACTGCCGGTCCTCGGCGTGTCGCTCGCGGGGGCCAAGGGCTACGCCAAAGCGCAGGGCAAGCGGCTGCCCACGCCCTACGAATGGGCGCTCGCGGCGCTCGGTCCGGGCGGCGAGACCAAGATGCCGGAGTGGATCGCGCAGTACATCTCCGACACCAACGACGCCGCCGTCCGAATCAAGAACGCGCACATCGAGTTCCTGAAGCAGACGCCCGACATCCACGGCGACGACTTCCTGCTCCACTCCTCGCGGCTGCACAGCCTCACCGTGTCGCGCGCCAAGATCGGCAACCGGCTCGTCGTCGTGGACGCCGATCCGCGAATCCACGGCAACGACTTCCTGCCCGGCCTGCCCTGGGTGATCAGTCCGCTTCTCGGCTACGCGCCCGAGCTCCAGGGCGGATTGGGCTTCCTGGACGCGATCAACGGCGACGAGAACCTGGACCTGCCCCTGCGCTACAAGATGCAGCTCCTCTCGCGCAAGATCATCGAGCAGCAGACGCAGCCGCTCTGGGACAAGTGGAAGGCCCCGCTCGCCATTCTCGCGCCGGGCACGCGGACGTTCGACCAGAGCCCGTACGGCGCGTCGGATATGATCTGGAACGGCCCGGAGATCGTCGCGCCGCCCGCCGCCGCGCCCGCCGATCCATTCGGCTTCGCGATGAGCGTCACCATGACCCACCCGCAGGATAAGCGCGTCCTGGACGACCAGCTCCTCGTCTCGGGCCCGAACGCGACCAGCCTCGTAGAGACCTATCCGGGCGTCGTCAGCTACCCGATCTCCCGGCTCCTGGAGCGCTCGCCGCAGTTCCCTGTCGCCCAGTGGCTCTGGTTCCAGAACAACCTGGAGGAGACGCGCGCCGCCATGCGTACGCTCATCGGCTGGCAGGTGAACATGGGCCCGGCCGCCGCCACCGCGGAGATACGCGTCGACAACCACAGCCCGTTCTCCGGCCCGGCGTTCTACGACAACTTCCCGCTCTACGCCGCATGGTCGCAGCCGTCCAAACACCTGCGCACCGAGATCGGAAGCGCCCTGCCGCTGCCCTTGCGCGAGCGGCTCCCAACGCCCATCGTGCCCCGCGAAAGCGGCGCCGCACTGCGCTTCCTGATCCCACTCGGCTTCCGCTGCGCCCGGTAACCAAACCCACCCAAAGGAGTCCCATCCATGCCCCTAGTCGACATGTCGCTCGAAAAGCTGACCGAGTACCAGGGCCGGAATCCGCGGCCGGACGATTTCGACGCCTTCTGGGCGCGCGCGCTCGCCGAGGCGCGCGCCACGGACCCGAAGCCGGAGCTCGTTCCGCATTCGCTCAACGCGCCGTTCGCCGAGTGCTTCGACCTCTACTTCACCGGCGTCGGCGGCGCGCGCGTCCACGCGAAGTACCTCCGGCCGAAGGCGCACAGCGCCCCGCACCCCGCCGTGCTCATGTTCCACGGCTACTCCGGCAGCGCCGGCGACTGGTGCGACAAGCTCAATTATGTTGGCCTGGGATTCTCGGTCGCGGCCATGGACTGCCGCGGTCAGGGGGGCAGCTCCGAGGATACCGGAAGCGTCAAGGGCAACACGCTCCGGGGACACATCATTCGCGGCCTGGACGACTCGCCGGAGAAGCTGCTCTTCCGCCAGATCTATCTCGACACCGTCCAGCTCGCCCGCGTCGTGATGGAGATGCCGGAGGTGGACGCGGATCGCGTCGGCGCCACCGGCGGCTCGCAGGGCGGCGGCCTCACCGTCGCCTGCGCCTCGCTGGAGCCGCGGATCAAGCGCGCCGCGCCCGTCTTCCCCTTCCTCTGCGACTACCAGCGCGTCTGGGAGATGGACCTGGCCGCCGGCGCCTACGAGGAGCTCAAGACCTTCTTCCGCAGCTTCGACCCGCTGCACGAGCGCGAGCAGCAGATATTCACCACGCTCGGCTACATCGACTGCCAGCACCTGGCGAGCCGCATCGAGGCCGAAGTGCTCTGGGCCGTCGGCATGATGGACACCATCTGCCCGCCCTCCACCCAGTTCGCCGCCTACAACCGCATCCGCTCCACGAAGCGCCTCGCCATCTACCCGGACTTCGGTCACGAAGGACTACCCGGCAACAGCGACCGCATCTTCAACTTCCTCGCGGATCTGTAGCCGGCAGGCGCCACGCGGCGAGCCGGCGGGTCAAGTCGCGGCTGACAAGACAGTAGTCGGTCTGCGCCGACAAGACTGCGAGCTATAGGTTCTCCACGGAACGCGAAACGCCGTCACCGGTGTCCGCGCAGGCGGACGGCTGTCATGTCAGGCGCGAATTCATTCGCCGGCCGTATCACGCTGGTATTCCGAATCAAGCCAGCACATTTCGCAGCGCCTCCAGGAACTTCGCATTCTCCGCCTCGGTCCCGACCGTCACGCGGAGGAAGTTCGGCGCGCCGAACACGTCGCCGGTGCGAGTGATGACGCCCCGGTGCAGCAGCGCGTCGAACACCTCCCGGCTGTCCCGCTGCAGGTCCACCCACACGAAGTTGCCGTGGGTGGGCGCGTACTGGAGGCCGAGCGCGTCGAAGGCGGCGTAGAACGCCGCCTTGCCGGCCTCGTTCATCGCCACCGTCCGCGCCACGTGCTCCGTGTCCTCCAGGGCCGCCGCGGCCGCCGCCTGCGCCATATAGTTCACGTTGAACGGCTCGCGCGTCCGGTTCAGCCAGTCGGCCAGGTCCGACCGCATCGCCCCGTAGCCGATCCGGTGCCCCGCCAGGCCGTACGCCTTCGAGAACGTGCGGAGAACGACCACGTTCCGCCCCCCTCGAACGTAGTCCAGGCCGTTCGGATACTCTGGGTCGGCCGCCGCGTACTCGAAGTAGGCCTCGTCCAAAACCGTGATGACGCGCTCCGGCATCCGGTCCAGGAACGCGTCCAGCGCGCGCCGCGTCACGATCGTGCCGGTCGGGTTATTCGGGTTCGCGATGAAGACCAGCCGCGTGCGCCGCGTCACCCGCTCGGCCATCGCGTCCAGGTCGTGGACCCAATCGGCTGTCAGCGGAACGAGGTGGCACGCCGCATCGTTCAGGATCGCCGCCGCCTCGTACCGCACGAAAGATGGGTCGCCCTGGATCACCTCGTCGCGCGGGCGCAGGAAGGTGACGCCCAGGAGGTGGATGATGTCGTCGGAGCCGTTGCCGAACACAAGCGAGTCCGGCGAAAGCCCCGAAGCGCGGGCGACCGCCTGCCGCAGCGTGAAGCAGTTGGCGTCCGGATAGACGTGCATCTTGGCGGCCAGCCTGTGCACCGCCTCGATCGCCTTCGGCGAGGGACCCAGCGAGTTCTCGTTGCTCGCCAGCTTCACGATACCGGTGATGCCAAGCTCCCGCTCGACCTCCTCCACCGGCTTTCCCGGCCGGTAGGGCGTCAGCCGGCGAATGTTGTCGCCAATCTCCAGGTCCATCAAGGCGTCCCCCATCTTGCGTAACCTCCGCCGCGCCGCCCGAAAACTGGATCGGGCCGCGCGACCTGTGCGGCGCAGATCGCGCGCCACACAAACCGCCCGGCCCAACGAATCCACCATCCGCAGTAATACCATAAAGTGACCGCACCAGCGTGCCCCGGAGGGGCATTCGGCGCGAACCGCCCCCGAGCGAAGCCGTTCACGGCAACGGCCCAACGGGATCGCCCCGACCGAGTTACCCCCGGCCGCTAGCCACGGCGCCGGCCGGCCGGGATTGACGTCCGCGACCGCCGTTCACGGCATCGGCTCAACGGTACCGGCCCGCCCCGCTACTTCCCGCCTGAAGCCGCGGTCGCCTTGTCCGGCGGCACCAGGCTCAGTTCCATCTCCTGTACCAGCTTCATGCCGCCCGCCATGCCGTCCACCTTCGCCACCATCTTCAGCAGCTTGCCGGTCGCGGGATCGACGTTCAGCACCGAGTCGCTGTGCGCCTTCACGTCAGCATCTTTGTTGTCCACGTCCGACGTGACCTTCAGCCTGAGCGACTTCACGCCGCCAACTATCTCCGTGCCAACCAGCGTCGCCTCGCCCTTCGACTTCGTCGGCGAGCCGCCCTGGCTGGACGTGGTGACGAGAACAGACCACTTGTCGCCCATCTTGACGTGGGTCTTGGGGACATAGGCGTCCTGCAGCGTCGAAATCCCCTCCATCAAGCCGGATATCTGCGATGCGACGGCGTCCAATCCGCCCTCGGTCTTGTTGCTCAGCTTGCCGGCGGTATCGCGCATAACCGTCACGATCGGAACGGCCTGCAGGATGTCCATGCCGCCAATGCTGGCCGACTCGAACTGGTTGACCAGCGTAAATTCGCCCGATGGCTTCGCGTCCTTCGTCGTCTCCTTGAACTGGAGGCTAACGGTTTGATCGACTCCGCCGATATTCGCTTTGAGCTCGACCCTGTAGTGGTTGACGTCGCCGGTCTTGAAGACCCGCTTGACCATCGACACGTCGTCGGGCGCGACGGCCTTGGCATCCTGGGCGGCTGCCGGGCGCGCCAGCGCGCCGGACGCGGCCAGCGCGGCCGCCAGCAGCGCCGCGCGCGCGATCCGGCAGCTCCGTGCCGGCAAAGTCGCGAAAAAGTTCATGCTGAGAGCCTCCTCTTGGCCTGGCAAGACGCGCGTGCGCGTCCATTGAGATCTCGAAAATTGAGAGACGAGTGAATGGCGACCGAATCGCTCCGGGCGCCCATGGTGTAGACTCGCGAAGCGTGCCGCCCGTTTCAGCAGTTATCGCCCGCGCACCGGCGAGCAGTACGCCGATCCGCGCTGCCGCGGGCTAATCGGCGAACAGCTCGTCGATCAGCCGATGGCCCTCCGGAAGGCGCGTCTTCGTCTCTTGGAGCGCGCGCTCGTCGTACGGCAGGTGGCCGCCGCCGCGCATCGGCTTGCGGCTGTCGAACAGCAGGAACGGCACCGGGCCGACGGCATGGCCACGCGTCGAGACCGGGGTCATGTGGTCCGGCGCGCACAGCAGCCGGAAGTCGTCGAGCCGCTTCATGCCGTCGAGCAGCGGCCCGAGCATTCGGCCGTCGAAGTTCTCGATCGCCTTGATCTTCTCGTCGACGCTGCCCGCGTGGCCCGCCTCGTCCGGCGCCTCCACGTGTACCCATACGAAGTCGTGCCGGTCCAGCGCGCGCAGGGCGTAGGCGGCCTTGCCCTCGTAGTTCGTATCGAAATAGCCCGTCGCGCCGGGCACGTCCACGACCTCGAGCCCGGTCAGTCTGCCCAGCCCTCGCACCACGTCCACCGCCGAGATGACGGCGCCCGTCACGCCGCGGCGCGCGAGGAACGACGGCATCTGCGGCAGCCGGCCCGGGCTCCAGGGCCAGAGTGTGTTGGCGGCAGGTTTGCCTTCGGAGCGGCGCATCCGGTTGAACGGCAGGTCGTCCAGCAGGTTGATCGAGTCGTCGATAAGAGCGCGCAGGCGCGATTCGCCCTCGCCGGCCGGATAGATCTCCGCGAGGCGCCGTCCCATGTTCTCGTGCGGCGGATGCGTCTGAAGCTCGGTCGGGCCATCGTGCCAGCGCAATATGTGCCGGTACGAGACTCCCGGAAAGAGCGAAATGGCGCGCGTGCCCAGCTTGCTGTTCGCCAGCTCGATGAGCGGACGCGCCTCCTCCGTCGAGATGTGGCCGGCGCTATAGTCCAGCAGCGTCTCGCCGTCCGTGCTGATCAGCGAGCAGCGGAACGCCACGTCCCGCGCGTCCATCGGCAGCCCCATCGCCGCCGCCTCGATCGGTCCGCGCCCCGTGTAGAATACCCCTGGATCGTATCCGAGAAGCGCCATATTGGCGGCGTCGCTGCCGGGATACATCGTCTCCGGCGTAACCTGCACGGCCCCGACCAGCCCGGAGCGCGCCAGGTCGTCCAGATAGGGGGTTCGCGCGACCTCCAGAGGCGTCTTTCCGTCGAGATCGGCCAGCGGCAGGTCTGCCGCGCCGTCCGGCACGAGCAGGAGATACTTCATTGCTACAGTATACCACCGGGGCGGGGAGGTTGCCGGTTCCTGGTTCCTGGTTCCTGGTGTCACGGGGGAAACGGCGGCGTCGGGCCTACGGCATCGGCGCGCAAGTTCCGGACTATCGCTGGTGCCCGCTGGTCATCTGGCTGGCTGTTCGGACATAGGCGCCAGCCCGATGCGGAGCGCGCCGTGCTCCTTGGGCGCTTTGTTTGGCTTGCCGATGAGGCGGACGAGCGTCGCGCGGGAGAGCGACATATCCTGGCGCTCAATGAGGTATGTCGTATTGGGGGCCGTCTCGAACTCGATGATCGGCGCTGCGGTTTCCATCACGTCCGTATCGACGCCGTCCCGCCCGCTGCCGCCGGCTCCTGTCTCCGGCCGGACGCAGACGACGCGCGCCTTCGCGCCCGCGCCCCACGGATTGACCACCCTGCAGCGCCCGCCGAGCAGGCTCTTCACGCCGACGTAGCAGGCGCGTCCTGCCGCGGCCTCCGCGCTCATGCGGAATCCCCCCGGCGCGACGAGCGAGAACGCGCCGCCCCACGTCGCCGGTAGCCCTTCGAACACGCGAATTGTCGCCTGGGCCATCCCTCCGAACGCGGCGGCGCCGCGCGGCCCGGCCGGGGCAGGATCCGGCCGCTCCGCGAGCAGCACGGCGCTGAGCGCGCCGGACAGCACCGCGGAGGCCGCGAGATCCGGCACGCCTTCAGGGTTAGTGAAGAAGCCGGCCGGGGTCTGCGTGGCGCGGTCGAGCTGGCGCTGAAACCAGTCCGCAGTGTCCTGGGAGCCGAGCGCGTGGAACGGGTGCAGGTCCACCGCCGGCCCGGCCAACTTCGGTCGCGCGAGCGCGCGCTCCCACTCCGCGCGGAGCTCATCGCGCAGGACGTGCTCGCGCTCCGCCCAGAGCAGGGCTCGCAGCGCGATGCCGAGTCTCGCCCTCACCTCCGCATCGCTCCAGAGCCTCGGCTCGGCCTCGCAACGATCGACGGCGTAGACGGCGGCCGCGCGCAGCAGCGGATAGGCCCGCTCGCGCAGAAAGAACGGGTCCGGGGCGTGCCGCCATGCATCGTACACGAGCAGGCCTGTCTTCAGCCCCTCGCACACCGCTTCGCGCGTCGCGTGCGCGCCCGCCTCCACGCTCGCTGTCGCGCCAGTTCCCGCCGCGGTCGCGCCGCCGCTCTGCGTCGAGGCCGCGCCGGCCGGCCCGCCACTCTCCGAGCCCTGCGCGAGCTCCGCAGCGCTGCCGCCCGGCTCCACGCCATACCGGTTGAACCGAGTCGGGAACCGCGCGCCGCCATGGCCGGAGTCGCGCCCGGTGCGCGCCGCAAGCTCCGGCAGCATCCGGAAGTAGGTGTCGACGTACGGCACGGAGAGCTCAAGGTGGTTCGACGCCGTCAGGTTGGCCAGCATCGCGCGAAGCCCGCGGCCGGAGTAGATGGCCGGGCTGCCGCGTCCCTCCTCGCTTCCCGGCCAGAGGGAGCCGTTGGCCAGCGGCGCGTCGAAGCCGCGCGAGCAGCAGGCCTGCTGATAGAGGCTTAAATACCAGAGGCTCTCCAGGTAGGGTGGCAGCGAATCTCCCGGCGCTCCGGTCAGCCGGACGAACGACTTCTCCCAGAACTGCGCCCAGTGCTGCCGCTGCTCGGCCAGCAGCCGATCGAACCCGCGCTCCATCGCCGCCTCGATTCGGGAGCGCGCCATCGCCACGGGATCGCCATTGCTCGGGCTGGTCGCCACGGCGACGTAGAGCGTGAAGTCCACGGAGCGCGCAGGCTCCAGGTGGAGGCTCGACAGCCGCGTGCCCTCCGCCCGCGCCTTCGCGCCGTTGGCCACCCGCGCGAGGAGCGCATATCGCCGATCGCGAAACGCCTGCAGGATGCCGGCCGTCTCGCCGATCGCGAAGAGGTGCGCCTCGCGCTGCAGCGAGACGTCCACACGCCGCGCAACCGCCCGGACGCCCTGGTCGCGGTACCGGACTACCAGCACCCCCGCCGTCGCAGACAGGAACGTGGTCACCTGGCAGGCGCCGCTCGCCGTGTCCGACTGGATGGTAACGACCCCGGAGTGGAGGGAGAGCCGCTGCTCGAAGCGGTCCGGCGCGGCGAGAAAGCCCGGTTCGGCGCGGATAGCGATCGTGCCCGCCGACGGCTGCCGCCATCCGTCCAGAGGGCCGCCTTCGGGCGGATCGGACCAGAGATCGCTCTTGTTCAGCAGAAACTGAAGATGGCCGGGACACCAGACGGCCGCGCCGAGGTCGCCGTCGCCGATCGGCATTCCCTCCGATCCGGCCTGGGGCGGCCTAAGATAGACGACGTCGTGCTGCGCCAGATAGCCCGCCATGTCGACGTTGAGCGCCCCGCCGTCGAATAGGCAGACGCTGCTCTGGGCGTGACTTGGGGTCTGCGTTACCGGGGTCGCGCTCCGGGCGCGATCCGCTGCGGTACGAGGCATGCTGCCGGCTCCTCGATGGCGGGTCGTCCCCCGCGCGGCTGCCACGACGGTTGGATTCGCTGGCACCGTAATATTATGGGGAGATCGGCGCCGGATTTGCAGACTGCATGCCGATTAGCCCCTTGCTGCTCTTCTTTGCGACGTTTGCGAGCTTTGCGCGAGAGATTCTCCTCTTCGTGCCTTTGTGCCTTTGCGTCTCTGTGAGAGACATCCTCGCTTGCACACCCGGAATTGCAAACCCCCGGCGCGTAGAGTAGAATGAGAGCGCCATGTCTGAAATCGCCGTGAAAAATGTCAACGCTCTGATCGTGTCCGAGGTCGAGCCGGGAAGCGCAGCGGACCGCGTCGGACTGCGCGCCGGCGACCTGCTCCGCGAGATCAACGGCCACGCGATCCTGGACGTCCTGGACTACCGGTTCCACGCAGCCGAGCGACGCCTGCACATGACCGTCGAGCGCGACGGCCAGGTGCTGCGCCCGCTCTTGCGCAAGGACGAGGCGGACGATGCCGGCCTCGCCTTCGAGTATGACTTCGGCGACAAGATTCACACCTGCAAGAACAAATGTGTCTTCTGCTTTATCCACCAGCAGCCGAAGAAGATGCGGAAGTCGCTCTACCTGATGGACGACGACTTCCGCCTCTCTTTCATGCACGGAAACTACGTTACGCTCACCAACCTTTCGGACGCCGAGTGGGCTCGCATCCTCGAGCAGCGCCTCTCGCCGCTCTACGTCTCCGTCCACGCTACCAACCCCGATCTGAGGGCTACGCTCCTCGGCCGGCGCGAGCCGAGTCCCATACTGCCGCAAATCCGCGAGCTTGCCGATAATCGAATCGACGTGCACGCGCAGATCGTCCTCTGCCCCGGTCTGAACGACGGCGACCGGCTCGACGAGACGCTGGAGGCGCTCGCCGGCGAGCACCGAGTTGTCACGGGCAAGCGCGCGGGCGTGCCGTCGGTCGCCATCGTTCCCGTCGGCATGACCCGGTTCCGCGAGCGGCTGCCGGACCTGCGCCACGTCGAGCGCGACTACGCGCGCGAGATGATCGCCCGCGTCGATCGGCACGCGCGGCGGTTCCAGGAGCGACTCGGCACGCGCTTCGCCTGGCTGGCGGACGAGTGGTATCACATCGCCGGCAGGAGCTACCCGGGGGCGGCGCACTACGAGGAGTTCCCGCAGCTCGAGGACGGCATCGGTACGGTCCGGCTCTTCCTGGACGACGTGCGCGCCGTCTCCCGACGGCTGCCGCCGTGTGTCGAGACGCCGATCGGGGCGACCCTGGTGACTGCGGAGATGCCCGCGCCCATCATCCAGCGGTTCGCGGACCGGCTCAACCACATCGACGGCGTGTCTGTCAACGTCTGCGTCGTGAAAAATGCGTTCTTCGGCGGCGACATCCACATCGCCGGGCTGCTGACGGCGCAGGATATTCTGGCCGCGCTTGCGAACAGTCCGAACATTCAGCGGACGGTCTATATCCCGCGCATCTGCCTGCGCGACGGGACGCTGTTCCTGGACGACGTGACGATCGACGAGGCGTGCTCGCAATCGGGGCTGGACCTGAGGGTGGTCGGCAATCGGCCGCGCGATCTGGCGCAAGCTTTGGGCCTGATGGGGTGAGCGGGTGAATTGGTAGCTGGTAGCTGGAAGCTGGCAAGGCTCCGCATATCACCCGCTCACCGGTTCACCGGAGTCATACATGCGGCGTGCAGAGCGCGAACCCAAGGAGCAGTTCTTCAACCGCGAGCTGAGCTGGCTGGACTTCAACTGCCGCGTGCTCGAGGAGGCCCGAAACCCCGCGCACCCGCTGCTGGAGCGGCTGAAGTTTCTGGCAATCTTCAGCAACAACCTCGACGAGTTCTTCATGATCTACGTGCCGGGCATGCGGGACCGGTCGCTCGACGAGGACGGCATCATCACCGAGCGGGTCCTCTCGTCCAGCCTGCAGGCGATTCAGAACAAGCTCATTCCGATCTTGAACGACGCCTTCCGCTGCTACCAGGATCTGATGCGGCAGCTCTCGTGCCACGGTATCCGGATCGTGCCTTACGCGGAGCTGCACGGCGCGCACAAGGAGCGGCTCGCCGAGTATTTCGAGGAGGAGGTCTACCCCATCCTAACGCCGCTCGCCGTCGATCCAGGCCATCCGTTTCCTTATATCTCGAACCTGAGCCTCAGCCTTGCCGTGCTCGTCCGGGACCCCGACACCGGCATAGACCACTTCGCGCGCGTCAAGGCGCCCGGCCGGCCGACGCTCCCGCGACTGGTTCCGATACTCGGGCAGCCGCAACACTTCGTCCTTCTCGAGGAGCTGCTGGCAGCGCATCTCGACAGGCTCTTCCCCGGCATGGAGATCGTCGCCTCCTATCCGTTCCGCGTGACGCGTGACGCCGACCTGGAGCTTTCCGAGCAGAACACCGACGACCTGCTTGAAATGATCGAGGACGAGCTCTCCAAGCGACGGCTTGGCGAGGCGGTCCGGCTGGAGTGCTCCATCAATACGCCGCCGAATGTGGTTCAGATGCTGATGGACGAGCTGAACCTGAACGAAGAGGAGACCTATTGCGTCGATGGGCCGCTCAACCTGGCGGACCTCTTTCCGTTGACCGCGCTCGACCTCCCGGAGCTGAAGGACGCGCCGTTCGTGCCCTCCGTGCCTCAGTCCCTTCGCGGCGCGCCGGACATCTTTGCCGCGATTCGCCACGGCGACATCCTGCTGTACCATCCGTACCACTCGTTCGGCTGCGTGACCGACTTCCTGCGCCGGGTGGCGGACGATCCTCAGGTGCTTACGATCAAGCACACGCTCTACCGGACCACCGGCGACTCGCCCGTTCTGCAGGCGCTTATCGATGCCGCGACGGCCGGCAAGCAGGTTGCCTGCCTCGTCGAGCTGAAAGCCCGCTTCGACGAGGCCAACAATATCAACTGGGCGCGGCAGCTTGAAAAGGCCGGCGTCCACGTCGTTTACGGTCTGATGGGGCTGAAGACTCACTGCAAGGTGACGCTGGCCGTGCGCCGCGAAGAGGATGGGCTCCGCCGTTACATGCACATCGGCACGGGCA